>JAHJDF010000121.1 GCA_018812595.1 Gammaproteobacteria bacterium | reverse complement strand
AGTGTCTTGTCCAGCATGACGATATTGACTGATGTCCTTATCGTCTCGGTATTGCCTACATTGTCAATAGAGAAGTATTTGATGGTGTATGTGCCGTCAGTAACAAGGTTAATGGTTGTTCCAGTAGCAGAGTTTGTAGTTGGTGTTGAGCCGTCTGTGGTATAGTAAGTCTTTGCTACACCAGAAAGGGTATCAGTAGCAATTAGGGTGATGACCACATTGGCAGTCTGCCAGCCTGAGGGAGCGTTATCAATAGTTGTGGGTGGAGTCATATCTATCCTGACTGTGGTTGTATGACTTGCCTCAATGTTACCTGCCTTGTCAACAGAGTAGTAAGATATAGTAGTCGTTCCCTCATCAGAGATAGTAGTAGTTGTTCCTTCAACCCATCCCTGCTGATTAAGGGAGTAATAGGTTTGGGCTATACCTGATGTGGTGTCGGTTGCAATCAAGGTGACTGTAACTGTGGAAGGTTGCCAACCTGAGGGAGCGTTATCAGTAGTTACAGGTAGGGTCTTGTCTATCATGACGATATTGGCTGATGTCTTTATCGTCTCGGTATTACCTACATTGTCAATGGAGAAGTATCTGATGGTGTATGTGCCGTCAGTAACAAGGTTAATGGTTGTTCCGGTAGCAGAGTTTGTGGTTGGGGTTGAGCCGTCTGTGGTGTAATAGATCTTGGTTACACCTGAAAGGGTGTCAGTGGCAATCAGGGTGATAACCACATTGGCAGTCTGCCAGCCTGAGGGTGCGTTATCAGTAGTTGTGGGTGAAGTCATATCTATCCTGACTGTGGTTGTATGACTTGCCTCAATGTTACCTGCCTTGTCAGAAGAGTAGTAAGATAGTGTAGTTGTCCCCTCATCAGAGATAGTAGTAATTGTTCCTTCAACCCATCCCTGCTGATTGAGGGAGTAATAGGTCTGGGCTATACCTGATGTGGTGTCAGTGGCAATCAAGGTTACTGTAACTGTGGAATGTTGCCAGCCTGAGGGAGCGTTATCAGATGTGATTGGGACAACCGTATCAACTCTCAAGGTCAAAATATGTATATCATCTGTCGGTTCAGAGAGATTGCCTGAACTATCAATCGCCTTAAAATAAATACTGTATATTCCGTTATCCGGCAGGGTTGCCTGAAAATTCCCTGTGAATGAGGTAGTCAGATTATTACTAAAAATAAACCGCCAATCTCCTCCAGCTCCAACCTTATACCATCCACTATCAAGGGATTTATCATCAGAAAAATCCACATCAATGGTGGGTGAAAAGACATTAAACCAGGTATTATCAGGGGTATTTAGGGTAATGGTTGGGGCAGTAATATCCACATCAGTCACATTAACACCAAAACTCTGCGTCTCAGAACCTCCTTTACCATCACTCGCCCTCACCACCATTTGACGATTCCCCTGTTGGTCATAGTCTGGCGTCCAGACAATGAAACCCGTTGAGGCATTGATTGTAGCTCCAGAAGGGAATGTGGTCAGGCTATAACTCAAGCTATCTCCATCCAAGTCAGATGCCCCAACAAGATAGGTATAGGGTGTCCCCTCAGTTCCTACAGATATTGGAGTGCTATTTATAAAGGGATTTCTATTGAGGTTATTCACTGTAATCCTCACCTTCTGAAAGTCTGTGAGTGTTCCATCGTTCACCATAACCATCGCTGTATATATTCCAGCATCATTATAGGTGGTTGTGTAGGTGGCTGAATTCATCCAACCAGAGTAGGTAAAGGTGAGGCTATCGTTATTTGGGTCAGTGGCAGTAGCACTGATGTTCACCATTTCTGTCTCACTTATCACGATATTAGGAATACAATTAAGCTCTGGTGGTGCATTCACATTCCCAACTGTAATCATTATCTCATCCTCTGCATAATCGCCCTCATCATCGGTCACTGTAAAGGTTGCCAGATGATTTCCCACCTGGCTAATGGTTGGTGTCCAGCCAAAGACACCGCTTACCGAGCCAAGGCTTGCTCCGCTTGGAAGCCCAACAACAATATAGGTCAAGACATCCCCATCCGGGTCAGTAGCTAAAATGGTAAACTGCAACAGCACCCCTGCATCCACCTGCTTATTGCCGATATAACTCAAGATTGGTGGTCTATTGGTGGAAGAGGTAGCCAGATTTGAGACAGAAGATATATTCTGTGCCTCATCATAAACCCTAATGGCAAACCAGTAGATATGGCCAGGAGAAAGACTTGTAACAGTTGCAACATCTGCCGTGCCTGCTGTCTTTGGTGCTGGCTCATTTTCAACCTGGGCGGCGTTATTCCAACCCTGTTCCGTAATCGTTGAGGTTGAATATCTAATATCATAAGAGGAGGCAACCCCTTCACTCCCATTATCGCCGCTTGCTGTCCAACTGAGCAAGACAGAGGTAGAATCAAGCCTGGTGGCAGAAAGATTACCAATGGCTGAAGGTGCCACAATATCTATGGGTGTAGCATTCACTTCATTTGAATACCCGCTCTCATTGCCAGCCAAATTATATGCCTTTAAGGCGATGTAGTATCTGGTGGAGTTATTGAGATTCTGAAGTTGGTAACTGACCACATTGCCCACATCCACTGAGGCAGTGTAGCTATTGGTGCTTAAACCATAATAGATCTTGTATCCCTTTATATTAAGCTCCTGACTTAGATTCCAGGAAAGGTCAATCCTCTTATCACCAGGAATCGCAGATAGACCCTTGGGTGGTTCAGGGGCAGAGGTTGAAAGGTCATCTGCTGGATTATTGGGGTTTCTATCTCTCAGTATCTCACTGGCATCACCTTCGCTACCACTGTCACTGTCTGCCGAGTTTGGATTAGTGTTAAATACCATTACCTCTCTATAGTCTGAAAGACCATCATTATCAGAATCCTGGCTATTCGGATTGGTCTGGTGGAGGTTTACCTCTTGGCCATCTGTGAGGCCATCTCCGTCACTATCAGGGTTATTCGGGTCAGTTCCAACCTGATATTCCCTGAGGTTTGTTAGTCCATCCTCATCTGGGTCAAGTGAGCTGTCATTGGTATTTGGATTCAGATTATGCCCAGTCTCCCAGTCATCAGACATGCCATCTCCATCTGTATCAACCATATATGAAGTGGCACTTGCTACTTCCGAGAGGGTTGATATGTTTCCGGCCTCATCGCAGACTTTGATGGCAAAATAATAGAGTTTGTTGGCATTAGGCATAGTGAGCATCACCTTCTCTGTTGCCCCAGCCTGTCTTGCTGACAATATTATAGAGGTAGAACTCCCCAAATTTGCCTCAGTGATATTCTCAATGTTGTAGGAAAGGATATAGTGGCTGGCTGTGCCTACATTACCATCATCACCAGGGGCAGTCCAGCAGAGATTTACCTTACAGCTTTCAGTCCCGGTTGTAGCTGTCAGATCCTCAATTCGGTTAGGTGGCGTCTCATCCTGAGATTTGCGGCCAAAGACCGCATATATACCCAATCTGTCTGTTGAGGTAGAGATGCTATTTTCTTCAGCATATATCTCTCCACCTATTGGGACCCAATCCATGGTATTCTTATCCCACATATAAATGGCAAGACTGTTTTTATCTATCCCATTCATCAACTCCTCTAAGTAATCAATATTCAACCAGCCCGAGCTGTTAAGAATGGTGGCACCACTTGAAAGCCTTGTGCCATAGACCTTGCTTACTAAGACAAGGTCTGGGTCAGATGGAGGAATGGGTCGTATCCCTGAGGTAAGGGCAATACCTTCCTGATAAAAGGAGATAGAGTCGTCTTTAAGGTTTAATAGCCTCAACCCATAGTAGTCATAAAGTGTGCTTGGAAAGTCTGCAAATAGCATGCTGATATTGAATTTGCTTGTATAAGAGGTAGTTTGGCCTGATAAATCAACCACATCTATTCTGATCTCGCCAAAGATGGCATCCCCTATCTCTACATCACCTCTATACTCATTACTGCTTCCTATTCTGGACATTACCACTTCTTTGGTAGTCTTCCTCAATTTATCATAGACCTCTACCGAGGGAACCCCGGAGAGGCTTTTACTTGAGAGGATGGAGATGGAGAAAATCCTCTCTCCCTTCATTTTCAGATCAACAATCAACTCAGGAGAGGTCTCATCTTGTGAGAAGACCGGGACCCTTTTTATCTTTGGCATTAAATCTGGATTCCACAAGGCGGCAATCACCCCAGCATTACCCGAAAATGTGCCATTTTGAAAGACATCCATCCCTTCACCCACATCATCGTTTGGACCTTTTCTGTCCCCAATGCCCGTGGATTTGCTAAGATTGGTGTCATAATGGCCTGGAGGAGGTAGAACCAGAGAAACAGCATTAGATGGAGTAGTAGAGGTATAGGCATTGACATTGTAAGGAAAGCCCTCTGGTCGTGGGTTGTCAAACATCTGCTTTGTCCAGTCCCAGCAGGGAAGCTCTCGCAGATGCAATTGAAGGGTTGTATCAACTGCACCATTATAATCGCTCCGATTCTCCAAATAATCATTTTTAGATGACATCTCGCTTGGTTCTTCCCACTGAATATTCATAAGACCATAATTTTCAGGATGATTATTGCTTCGGTTTCTCCACCAGTTTTCATTAAATACCCCATTCTTGTATTCATCGTAGAACCCTAAGGCATAATGACCGAATTCATGGATGTATGTTCTTGGATCCTCGTTTCTACCAAAATATGCACGATTAAACTTTTCACCATCAATACCATTACTAATACCTAATTCTTCAGACCCAACCCAGCGGATATATGCATATGCTCTATTGATGTCCGTGATTAAATAATCTACATTATAATCAGGCCAGGGATACAAAGAACAATCATAAATGTGCACATTATTTAACATCATCTGTCCATCAGTAACATCATACAAATAGTTTGAAGCTTTTCTCAAATCGTTAGCCAAACCAGCACGATCATTCTCACTCATTGAATAAACCGCACCAACCACTAAATTCCACTTAAATATAGGATGGGCTAATATCACATTATGTTGAGCATTTATATTAGAAATATTCACGGTATATGGATTCCATGACCCATCTGTTGTGATTGTGCCACTCTCCAGATAAAGCTCAAACATATCAGGCTCAATCCCAATATGTTTCCTCGCTGGCTCCCGATGGATCATCTTCTCTATCTTTATCCTGTCTCCTGCGCTTAATGCCAGTGTATCCAACTTGTCATTGGCTATCAGATAGCCATAATTATTCGTTGTTCCCATACTAACAATACTACCCCATCTTTCTATCTTAACCTCTGCCGCAGAAACAGGATTCTGCTTCACATCAAAGGCACGGATAAGGACAATATTGGTTTTTATTTCAGTTTCTGAAAATGGGGCGCTGCTGCTTATAGTCGCCCTGTTGGTAATAATAAGTTTGGGAGGCGGTGTGCCTTGGTTTACTGTTACCTCAAAGATGACCTCTCCATTTGCCCCAGCAGCCAGGTTGCCTAAGTTCCAAGTAAACTTGCTGTTTTCGGCATTATAGTTTGCACCGCTCTTATAAACTGTCCCTTCTGGCAGAAAATTTTCAATCACTACATTGGTCGCCTGAGCATTACCATCATTCCTGTATTTAATGGTATATTTTAAGGTGGCTCCAGGTAGAAGATTGTTCTTGTTTGCCTCAAGGGATACATTCAAGATAGGTGCTGGGATCAGGTTTACGGTTCGGGTGGCGATCACATTACTGCAGGCTCCTCCAATAACCGTGATGATGCACTCTCCGTTTACTCCACTTCCTGGTCCCTGCGGTATCCAGATTCCAGTATATGTTCCGTCTCCACCTCTGCTGATCACAATGTTTGAATCACCATTGCTGAAAGAAGCTCTCACATAAGGCAGATTAGCTGGAGAGGTTGCCTTTATAGTGTAAACAGTTCCAACACTAAGTCCCTGACCAACCGCAGGCTCTTTAATGCTGATCTCCCAGGCAGGCTCAAGAGTAAAATATGGGTTGGCTTTGGCAATCTGTTCGGCCTCTTGATAGGTAGAAGCACAAGCGTAGAAGGTAACCTTGCTGATCGAGAGGTGAATTTCAAAATTGGATAGTAAGGAATAATTCCCTTGCTTCATAGTAAACCGTAGTTCAGCAGTATTGGCTGCCACCCCAAATGATGGAATGATCAATGCTGAGGCAGGAATTTCAAATATATGACTTCCTGACGGAACTTTATTAATTAACTCACCCACCTGAACACCATTAACAAAAAAGGATGAGTTGTGTGGGCTTGTAGTTCTGGCTGGATTAAAGTGCATAGAAAGGTATGCCTTAGTGATATTGTTTCGGTCAATTCCTGCGGGAATCTGAAACCGAACCTTAAGATTACCCCTATTAGTGCATTGGTGTATAGTAGTTTTGGCTCCCACAAACACATTATTCAAAGTGACTGCCCAGAGGTTCTTTCCAGGAGAAGGAGAAAAATCAACCGGAAGCTGCTTGCTTGACTGAGCAGCAACAAGGCTTAAAATGCCCTGGGCAGACGCCCCTGAATTCTCAGCCAGATAAGAGAGTATGGGTATGGCGTTAAACTCAATCGAACCGCCGGATGAAAGGCTGGCATGCTCAATGAACGGATGAAAAATAACAAACTGCCTGAGTTTCTCATCAGCTACAATGGTCAAATCAGTCAAGGGGTCGCCCTGATTGGTCACCCTGAATCGCTTCACCAGTGTCTGTGAATCAAAGCCAATCTCTTCAAAGCTAAAATCTATGTTTGGCTGACGGACATTGAGATTCACCTTAGCTGTATCAACAAGCACCTCTGCCTCAGATGGGGTTGAGACTTTAATGGCAAGCTCATAATTTCTGTTTACTGCATCCTGAGCGTGGCTGGAGAGAATCACATTCTTAGATTCCCCTGCCGCCAGGGAGATAATATTGTCCTTGCTCCCCTCTCCTGTAAACCCGATGGCCATATCATTGTAAGGATTGGTAAGTTCAACCAATAGGTTATGGGCGGTATCATCTATATTTTTCACCTCAATCTGCCGCATCTGGTTATAATCCCTTTCTATGCTGAAATTATACTCAACACTGGAAAAGACGATTCCATTTTCAATATAGAAACCCATTACAGGAGAGGTATACTCCCCTATCTTACACCTGCTCTTCACATAATAAGTATAATTCTTGTCTCTCTGAAGGTTAGGAATGGTAACTGAGTGAAGAAAGCCGTCTTGACCCATATATTTGGTGTAATTAGATTCACCCTCTTTTTTGATATACGCCTCTGTGCTGGCAACAATATAGGTCTCCCAGGAAAAGACCACATTTTTTGAGCTTATTTTTGACCCATTTTCTGGCAAAAGGTTATGGGCGATAGGATATTTTTCTAAGACTAACCTTGCGGACCCTTTCCCAACCTTTCCCCCTGTCTCTTGAACCTGAAAGGCAAGGGTTTCAGTATCAAATGTCATATTGTATGTGATTGGGACAGATACCCTTAAAGATGCCCTTCCTATCTCACCCGAGGCCAACGAAAGGCTTGATGGACTAAGGCTATACCAGCTTGAATCAAGACCAGAGAGAGTGAGACTGAAGGTGGCCGGGCAAATTGTAGTATTATTCACCAGGATTTCATAAGAGACCTCTCTTCCTCCCCTTGTTGTAATCATTGCCTCTGGGGTGATGGTGATAGGAGGAAGGATATGGAGGATATAGGTAAAGGCAGATGAAGTAGAAAGACCAGCATAATTTTTGGCTATAACATACCAGGTATGCGAGGTGAGGGTCAGAGGCTGGGCTACACGAGCAGAGGTAGTGCCAAACACTGTTTGACTTAAAGTCCCATCTATGTATAGGGCATAGCTTTCAATCCCTGATTCTAAATCACCTGAAGGGCTAAAGGTAAAGGTAGGCAGCCTATTGTCTGTAAAGCTGTTATTGGCTGGGGTAAGAAGCCCGAAGGCAGAAGGCGGGGTCTTGTCTATCCGGACAATATTGGCGGCTGTCTTGATTGTCTCAGCATTACTTGCATTATCAACAGAGAAGTATTTAATGGTGTATGTGCCGTCATTAGTCAGGGTAATCGTTGTCCCTGTGGCAGAGCTTGTGGTTGGGGTTGAGCCATTTGTAGTGTAATAGGTCTGAGCCACACCCGATAGAGCGTCAGTTGGAGTTAAGATGACGGTTACTGCTGAACCCTGCCAGCCCGAGGGTGCATTGTCAGTAGTTATGGGTGATACAGTATCTATCGTTATCCCATCACTACTGGCTGAATACGAACCATACAATCCTGCACCATTCCTTGCCTTAACACGGGCATAGTAGGTGTAACTATGTTGGCAATTAGTAATTGTCTTATTCAGGATATCTCCAACATCACCATCAAACTTGTTATTCACACCAGGATATGTCCCCACCTGTAGCCAATAACCGGCAATACCTGTCTCTGTATCAGTCGCATTCCCTTGTGTCCAGGCAAAGGTGATGGAGGCGGAAGAGGAGTATGTTCCGTAATCAGTAGGTTGAGTGGGTGTGCCTGTGGGTGGGGTGGTGTCTATCTTGACAGTAAAGGTAGAGCTTGATTTTGTTGACAGGCATGTATTATTCTTGACAACCACATACCAGGTATGCGTCCCATGGGTCAAGGTAGGTGTGCCTGCAGCAGGAGTGCCGGTGCCGCTTGTCGTGGCATATAAGCTGCCATCTATCCACAACTCATAACCTGCAATACCGGATTCTGCATCATTGCTTGCCTGCCAGACAAAGAATGGAGATGTGTTTGTCCAGGAGCCATCAGACGGAGAGAGCAACTCAAAAGATTCGGGCGGAGTGGTATCTATAAGTATAGTGGTGGTCGTACCATCATGGTAATACATTGTGGCATTGTCATAGACAAGGACTT
>JAHJDF010000115.1 GCA_018812595.1 Gammaproteobacteria bacterium | reverse complement strand
TTGATGATTCTGATTGGAGGGATAACTCTGAATTATTTTATGATGCTGATGGTAATCATATATATGGGCTATCTATCTCTTATAACTATCAAACCCATTCATACAATTCTAGAATCTATTCATCAAATGACAACGGTAATCCATTTACCTGGAACACTTTGGTAGAATATCCTGCTAAGATTTGGTTTGCTCTTGATGAATTTCAACCTGGAGAAGTTTACTATTCTGCTGGTAAAAAAATATTCAAGTCAACAAATTTTGGAACAAACTTTAATCTTTTTAAAGAACTTGCCTTCAAGATAACTGGGTTATACAAAAAATCAGGATCAAACATTCTTTATGCATCCACTCCGCTAAAAATATATGAAATTACCCCTGATACAATAACTGTAATTAAAAGCTTGCCCATTCCAGAAGATGCATTCGCGTGGTTACCATTTAATCAGGGAGATATGTGGGTAAGGTATCACGAATTGGTAAATTCTAATGGAGATTCATCGAAGTTGATTACAAGATCGGAAGTGGTTGGATACAAAATACTTGATAATAAAGTTTACAATAAGGTATCGGTAGATGTTGTACATATAGATAGCTCAAACGCTCAAGGGACTTCTACAAGTTACTTTAGGGTCGATTCTACTAATGGAATAATTTACAGATCATTTTTTATAAATGATTCACTTTTAGATTTTGAATCATTTCTGATGGATTTAATAGTAGAAGTTGGAGACACCATACCTTATGGTTATGGATTGTATTTATTCAGTGAAGAACCATTTACTCAATTCGGTGTGAGCTCACGTAAGCGGATTTTTCAGACTGTCCCTACAACCGGACAACAGATTGAACTAGTAAAAGGTTTTGGAGTTGTTTCTGATTCTATGTGGCAACCTTCCCACCATATAGGAGTGTTAAAAGGCTGCATAATTGATGGGATTGTTTACGGCGATACAACAGTAGTTTCTGTTGGAAATGAAACAACAAATTTGCCAACAGAGTTTTCACTTTCACAGAATTATCCAAACCCG
Source organism: Gammaproteobacteria bacterium (assembly GCA_018812595.1). Taxonomy (GTDB): domain Bacteria; phylum Pseudomonadota; class Gammaproteobacteria; order UBA12402; family UBA12402; genus JAHJDF01. Next base: position 1,057 of record JAHJDF010000115.1, on the reverse strand, counting down.
TTTAATCCAAGCACGAAGATAAAATTTACGATTTCGGATGTACGATTTACGATTTTGAAGGTTTGTGATGTTTTAGGAAATGAAATTGCAACCTTAATAAATGAAGAGAAACCAGCAGGAAGTTATGAAATTGAATTTTCTGCGAAAGGGTTACCAAGCGGAGTATATTTTTATCAGTTTAAGGCAGGTAGTTTTATTCAAACAAAAAAAATGATTTTGTTAAAATAGAAAGGGGTGAATAATGAAAAAACTAATTTCATTTGTAATTATCTTTTGCTTTATAGAGTGCTACGCTCAAACCATTATCTCACCTCAATTTTCTGAGTTAAAGGGGATGGAGGACCAATCCGCCAACACACATCTGTTTTATAGGATTTATACTTACTATGAATACGATCCAATTTATCAATGGAGTAATCATATTTACCATTGGGATTTGAATACCGGTATAGATACTCTCTTTCTTTCTGATTCAGGCTATGAAACCCCACCTTTAAATTCCAATCATTGGGTAAGCGATGTTGATTACTGGAACAGCAATCCTGCTGAGTTTATTTATTGTGGTGGTACGACAGGAGGACCTTTCGGGGAAGGAAGTGCTTATGTCAGTCGGTTTGATGGATTTATAAATAGATTCGGTTTATTTTGGGGGACTGCTGGATATGTTGATATTTCATCTTCTGATGACAGCTTATTATATGCTGGAATTTATACTGATGGTGGACCTGGTGTTTTGAAAAGCATTGATGGTGGCAGAAGCTGGGATTCTTTATCAGTCGTATATCAATTTCTTTCGCTTAATCCATACCATGAAAACATCTACTTTGTTGAAAATGAAGATAGGGAGTTATTAAGGACTACTGATTCAGGTAATACATTTAACCTGGTCGATCCTGAATCTTTGCCAGATACGAGATTTTTTTATGATTCAGATACTCAGCACATATATAGAAAAGCATATAACAAACTAATTGTTTCAAACAATCTAGGTGAACAATTTTCCTGGCAAACAGTATTTACAAAATCTACAACAGATCCATTTTATTTTAGCAATGAT
>JAHJDF010000053.1 GCA_018812595.1 Gammaproteobacteria bacterium | reverse complement strand
TGTTTGGCGACTAGCCATTTGATGCCGCATGATTTGAAACGTACTTGAATGTGCGCTTGATCTCCTGCCCCTTCGATCTCTAACACAACCCCTTCTCCAAATTTCGGATGTGACACCCGTTGCCCGAGCTTTATTCCTAACATGTTGGCTTGTTGCTTCATCCATGCAGCTTGATGCGTTTGCGGCCGTGATGTCGTTTTTGTTGTCAGCGGCTTGGACACACGAGTTGTCTTCCTAATCTCTAACAACAATTCACTCGGAATTTCTTGTAAGAAACGAGAAGGTCTTTGAATACTCTCATGTCCGTGTAATCGCCTCGCTTGCGCATGTGTTAGAAACAATTTGCGCTGCGCACGCGTCATGCCGACATAACACAACCGCCGTTCTTCTTCGAGACGATGAGGGTCCTCAAAAGACATTTGATGGGGAAAGAGTTGTTCTTCTAACCCCGTTAAAAAAACAACAGGAAATTCCAATCCTTTGGCTGAATGTAGTGTCATCAACTGAATCGCATCAGTAGTTGCGTCGGCTTGGTTCTCTCCAGCTTCTAACGCAGCGTGTGATAAAAACGAAATAATCGCCGACTGATCTTTATCGGCTTCCATTTCGAATTGTCGAACAGAACTTAAGAGCTCTTGTAAGTTCTCTACACGGACTTGTCCTTTCTCTCCCTTTTCTTTTCCAAAATGTTCTAAAAGAGCTGTTTTTTGTAGCACCGCATCGGCGACTTCATAGAGCGTGTCCGTAGTTACCGTGGCTGCCAATTCTTCAATCAAGTTCATAAAACTAAATAAAGCCGTGGTTGCTCGAGCGGGTAGCTGATTTTCTTTGACCACATTTTGTAACGCGACCCAAAGCGAAGTGTCTTCATTACGTGATTTCTCGCGCAAGATTGTGAGTGTTCGATCACCGATACCGCGTGTTGGCACATTGATAACACGTTCAAAAGCAGCATCGTCATCTGCATTAACGAGCAATCGAAGGTAAGCGAGCGCATCTTTGATTTCTGCGCGTTCAAAGAATCGCATGCCGCCAAATACGCGGTAAGGCACATTCAGTTGCAGTAAGACTTCTTCAATGACACGTGACTGAGCGTTTGATCGATACAGTATCGCGCAGTCGCTCAAGCGGTTTTGTTTTGCCCAATCCAATGCGCGATTGACGACAAAGTAAGCTTCGTCTCGATCGTTATAGGCTGCATATACAGAAACAGGTTCTCCGTCTCCTTGATCTGTCCATAGGGTTTTTCCAAGGCGGCCTTTGTTGTGATTAATGAGAGCGTTTGCCGTGTTGAGAATGTTGTTTGTGGATCGATAATTTTGTTCTAACCGAATGAGTTCCGTTGAAGGAAAGTCTTTTTGTACTCGAAAGATATTTTCAATCTTTGCGCCGCGCCAACTGTAGATTGATTGATCGTCGTCGCCTACGAACATGATATTGTTCTGACCGCCTGCCAGCATGCTTAATAAGTCATACTGAATCGTGTTGGTGTCTTGAAATTCGTCGACCAAGAGGTGTTCAAAACGTTGTTGATAGTGTTTTTGTAGTTCCACATCGTTCTTTAACGTTTCATAAGTGCGCAACAACAATTCTGAAAAGTCGACGAGATTAGACTTTGTGCACGCGGTTTCATACGCAGAATAAAGTTCTAAGAGTTGTCGTTCCGCTAGATTGTATTCAGGAATTTGCACGTCTTGTGATCGTAAGCCCGCTTCTTTTTTTGAATTAATATAGTTTTGAACGGCTTTCGGTTGCCATTTTTCTTCATCGACATTGAGTGCTTTCAGAAGGCGGCGAATCAAACGCAGTTGATCTTCACTATCGATGATCTGAAATGCTTGTTCCAGATTGGCTGCTTTCCAATGCAAACGCAGGAAACGATGCGCTAAGCCATGAAACGTGCCAATCCACATCGCATCGATCGGCTGATCAATTAACGAAGAAACACGCGTTTTCATTTCATTTGCGGCTTTATTTGTGAATGTCACCGCAAAAAGCGCGTATTGTGATACCTGTTTTTCTTGCATTAACCAAGCGATGCGGTGAGTCAAAACACGTGTTTTTCCACTGCCAGCGCCAGCCAAGACCAGCAAACTGTTGGCATTAGAAGTAACGGCTTGAAGTTGGGCGGGATTTAGATTTTTAAGGATATTCTGTTGATTCTTCATGGAGGCATTCTAACAAAACAATTAAGATTTACTTCGATTCACTTATGAAAAACACCGATTAATACAGCATTAATATGATTCATTTCCAGCAAGCAACATTTTTAAAGAGTGCAGCTAAAGTTTCTCAATTTCCAGAAGATATAGGATCTGAAGTCGCTTTTGTCGGTAGATCTAATGCAGGTAAATCAAGTGCTTTAAATGCATTAACGTGTCAAAAGAAATTAGCGCGAGTGAGTGGGACACCTGGTCGCACGCAGCTGATTAATTTTTTTAATCTTACTGAAGAGGTGCGTTTGGTTGATTTGCCGGGATATGGTTATGCGGCGGTGCCGAAGGCCGTCAAGAATGCGTGGCATGTATTGATCGATAAATATTTAACAACGCGAAAAAGTTTGAAGGGGTTGGTGTTGTTAATGGATATACGGCATCCATTGCAAACGTTTGAACAAGAAGTCTTGGAGTGGTGTTCTAAAAGTCATTTATTAGTGCATGTCTTGTTAACGAAGGCAGACAAATTAAGTAACAGTGCAGCTAGAACACAGTTAGACAAGGTGGCTCAGCAGATGGAGCAGTATGGAGAAGTGGCGAGTATTCAATTATTTTCAGCCATCAAAAAACGAGGCATCGAAGAATTGCGAGAGAAATTATCTAAGTGGCTTTTAGATTTGTAACCGTTGTTGTTGTGATCACGACAACATGAATGACGAAAGCCATTTCTTTCGTGCCGGTTCTTTGATTAAAATGCCTCTCTATTTCATCTAAACGGTATGTCATGAAGAAAATTTTAGTTTTTTTATTTTTGAGTGTGATTTCTTCTGTTGCTTTTGCGCAACAAAACCCAATGAATCCTGATATTGCGAGCTCTGCAATTGATTTGTCTTTTGTTCAAACAGCTAAAGCAGCATTTATTTCCCCGATTGCTAATAAGCCGGGGTATTACAAATTGATCTTAGACGGGGTTAGTCCTTATACGGTTTATTACGCAGGGCGCCCGAGTCGTATTAGCGGAATTGCTCCAACTTCTCAGTTTGTTTCTGCTTGGAGTGTTGGGGACAACAGTTTTAAAGATAATAATCCGAATGCCATTTTGACGGCGGCGGTCATTCAAGGGACGCTCAACAAAAGTAATGAAATCAAGGCCATTGAATTATCAGACCCACAATACAATATAGCGCAAGAACAATTGAATTATGTGATTAAGCCGCTTCCGAATGAAACGTTCGTGTTTCAGGAAATGAATATGCAGTATGTGACGCTAACGATTAATTAGCGCCACGTTATTTCTAAGTCCCGCGTTGTTTCTCAACAATTTCTTCTAGATTTTTACAATCTACACACAACACGGCTGTTGGACGGGCTTGTAGGCGTGGAAGGCCGATTTCTTCACCGCATGTATCGCAGTATCCGTAAGTGCCTTCATCTATCTTTTGCAAACAAAGATCGATCTTATCTCTTAATTTTCTGTCTCTATCGCGTTCGCGTAATTCAAAAGAGAACTCTGTTTCTCGAGTGGCGCGATCATTAGGGTCTGGAATGTTCGTTGCTTCGTCTTGCATATGCTCGACAGTTCGATCGTTCTCTTCAATTAATTCTTTCTTCCATGCCAGCAAAATATTCTTGAAATATTCGGCCATGCGTTTGCTCATGTATTTTTCGCTTTTTTTCGGTACGTATGGCGGAACTTCCTCTATGCCAGAAAATTCCATTGGCGCTTTTTTAGTTCTTGGCATGTTCAATCTCCTATAAATAAAACGAGGTTTTGCAGTCGTTTCTTACCTCTCTTCATCGCCTAATCGATCCGTGATAGTGATGAATAAAAGGCCCCCTGCAAAAAAGCGGCGCTTTATATCAGAAAGGATTTTGCCAAGCAATCGAGATATTTTGTTCCCACAGCGAATGCTTATAGGCGCGATGGACATCGGTTTTGTGTGAGATATATTAATTTCATTCCAATCTACCTATTGTCACACGCTCGTTGTTGGCCAGATCTTGAAATCTTTCAATATCTTTGTATCCATATCTTTGCAGTATTGTTTGCACTTCGTGTGCTTGGTTGTAGCCATGTTCGAACAGTAGATAGCCCTTTGTTCTTAGATGTTTTCTGCATTGGTCAATTAGGTGTGTAATCGCTTCTAAGCCGGTTGGACCTGTGATTAAGGCGTCTTTGGGTTCAAATTGCACATCACCTGTCGATAAATGTGGATCTTGTTCCGCAATATAGGGTGGGTTGCTGACGATCAAATTAAATGAACCTTTTAATTCATTACACCAATTACTATATACAAATTGAACGTTCTTTATTTTGAGTCGCTCGGCGTTTTGTTCAGCGATATGTAAAGCTTCTTTTGAATAATCGGTTGCTTTGATGTTTGCTTGAGGACGTTCTTTTGCAATGGCTAATGCGATGGCTCCGCTGCCTGTTCCTAAGTCAGCAATTTCAAGAGATTGATCTTTCGGTAATAAATTTAGTGCGATTTCTACGAGTAATTCTGTTTCGGGGCGAGGAATTAAAACATGCGAATTAACCAACAAATCCAGGGACCAAAATTCTTTGTGTCCGACGATATAGGCAATAGGTTTGCCTTGTTGTCGTTGTTCAAATGCTTGTAGAAATGCTTCTTGTTGTTCGGGTGTTAATGTTTGTTCTGGTCGGGTGTACAGATAAGTTCGAGAAGCTTTGATCGCGAAAGCCAATAAGATTTCGCAATCCAAAAGAGGGGTTTGGGAGGACGTCAATGCTTGAGAAAATTGATTCAGAATGTTGACTATAGAGAGTTTTCTGGATCCCCGCTTTCGCGGGGATGACGAAAGTGCTTGCGGGGATGACGAAAGTGCTCGCGGGGATGAGGACGAAGGGTTGTTACGCATTGCTGTCGCTCATGGCGGCTAATTCATCGGCTTGATTTTCATGAATGAGCGGTTCGATGACGGGATCTAAAACGCCTTCCATGATGTCTGGCAACTTATAAAGCGTGAGATCGATGCGATGATCGGTGACTCGACCCTGTGAATAGTTGTAGGTTCGAATGCGTTCGGAGCGATCGCCGGTACCAACCAGATTGCGTCTGTGTTGTGCTTGTTCCGATTCTTGTTTGCTTTTCTCAGCCGATAACAGTTTTGCTTTTAAAACGGACATCGCTCGAGCTTTGTTTTTATGTTGTGAACGCTCGTCTTGGCATTCCACAACAGTGCCTGTCGGCAAGTGTGTGATTCGGATAGCGGAATCTGTTTTATTGACATGTTGGCCTCCTGCTCCCGAAGCACGATAGGTGTCAATTTTTAAATCATCCGGATTAATATCAATGGGTTCGATTTCTTCGGCTTCAGGCATGACAGCAACCGTGCAAGTCGAGGTATGTACACGTCCTTGCGCTTCTGTTTCTGGTACGCGTTGTACGCGGTGAACGCCAGATTCAAATTTGAGTTTTTCATAGACATTGAGTCCGCTGATACGTGCAACGATTTCTTTGTAACCGCCTTGTTCCCCAGGCGATGTGCTGACAATTTCAACCTGCCAATTTTTGGATTCCGCATATTTCGCATACATGCGGAAAAGATCTCCTGCAAAGATGGAGGCTTCATTGCCGCCGGCGCCCGCACGAATTTCTAAGTACACGTTTTTTTGATCGTCCGGGTCTTTTGGAAGCATTAAGGTTTGTACATCTGCTTCTTGTTTTGCGATGTCTATTTTGAGTTGCTCATATTCGTCGCGCGCCATTCGACGCATTTCTACATCTTGATCGTTTAGTAGTTCAGTTAAGGTTTTTTCTTGTTGCAACAGCGTTTGATATTTTTGGAACGCCTGCACGACAGGTTCCAATTGCGAGAACTCTTTGGACAGATCTCGCAGACGATTGGTGTCATTGGTGACGGTAGGGTCGCTGAGTAAAGCGTTAAGTTCTTCGTGTCGTTCGGTTAATTGTTGAAGCTTATTTTCTATGGAAGTTTTCATGTGATTTTTATTGTCTCATCAATCGTATTGACTCATTCAGTGTAGCGGATAAAGTCTTTTTCACAAAAGCACCTCCATTGATTCACAGACCGTTGAGAGTTCATATGCAGAAGTATTTATATAGAGCGATTTTTATCGTTTTTTTTATTTTATCCGGATGCGCGACGCTGCCGTCTTCCTCCGCGCCGCATAATGTTTATATGTCTTGGCAAACTCGTATACGGCAATTGAACACGATACAAAAATGGCAATTGCAAGGCGCTATGGCGATTAGCACAACGCAGCAATCGGCAACAGCGGAGCTGAACTGGAGACAATTATCTGCCGTGCGATATCAGATCAATCTATTTGGTCCAATCGGTATAGGCAGTGCGGAAATTAAAGGGAACTCGCAAATTGTGGTTTTGAAGACAGGGCGGGGTGAACGCTATCAATCTAAAACACCGGAACGGTTAGTGTATAAGGCATTAGGATGGAATTTGCCTGTGTCTTCTTTGTTTTATTGGATCCGGGGATTGCCTGTCCCAAATGTTCCTGCTCAACAACGCTTCGATGCCTATCAGCATCTATCTATATTGAATCAGCAAGGCTGGAGCATCCGTTATTTGAGGTATACCGGGGTTCGGAAATTTGACTTGCCGAGCTTGATGCAATTACAAAAATCAGGAGTTGCGCTAAAAATTGTCATTAAAACGTGGGCAATCTAAAAATGATCTGCTAATAACTTTGAAAGGCTTGAAAGGTTTGACACGGTTTTTGCTCATCAGCACAATACGCGCCTTTTGAAAGTGACCGATTCTTCAAGGTTGCTCAACACCTTTTGTTGGGGTGTCGCCAAGCGGTAAGGCACAGGGTTTTGATCCCTGCATTCGTAGGTTCGATTCCTACCACCCCAGCCATTCAAAACAGGAAAACTCTTCATGGCTCATGCGATGCTTTTTACAGGTAATGCAAACCCAGGATTAACTGAAAAAATCTCTCAACGCCTCTATGTTCCTATTGCAAAATCTGAAGTTAGTCGGTTTAGCGATGGTGAAATCCGAGTTGAAATCTTGGAAAACGTTCGGGGCCATGATGTTTTTATTGTTCAATCATTGTCTGCTCCGACAAACGATAATTTGATGGAATTGCTGTTGATTGCTGATGCATTGCGACGCGCATCAGCTGCTCGTATTACCGCAGTTATTCCTTATTTCGGATATGCCAGACAAGATCGTCGTATTCGATCGGCTCGTGTTCCTATTTCGGCAAAAGTAGTAGCCGACATGATTGCGATTGTGGGTATTGATCGCGTTTTAACGGTCGATTTGCATGCAGACCAAATTCAAGGGTTTTTCGGTATTCCTGTCGATAATGTTTATTCCACGCCGGTGATGTTGGATGACATTCGAAAAAAGAATTTCAATAAGATTATGGTTGTCTCACCTGATGTGGGTGGCGTTGTGAGGGCTCGTGCGTTGACCAAGCATTTGCCTGGGTCGGATTTGGCGATTATCGACAAACGACGTCCGCAACCGAATGAAGCGCAAATCATGCACGTGATTGGTGAAGTGAAAGATTGTGATTGCATTATTGTGGACGATATTGCCGATACGGCCGGTACGTTGTGTCTGGCGGCAGCTGCATTGAAAGAGCATGGCGCATCGACGATTACCGCTTATGTGACGCATCCCATTTTGTCTGGGTCTGCCATCAAAAACATTGGAGAATCTCCGATCGACGAGATGGTTGTGAGCGACACCGTTGCGCTTTCAGAGGCTGCAAGAGAGTGCCCACGTATTCGTCAGTTAACCTTAAGTAAAATGCTGGCTAAGGCTATTCGTCGTATCAGTGAAGCAGATTCTTTAAGCTCTATGTTTCTGTAGAGATGCGATTTATTGCGTCTTTGAGGCCGTAGAAATCAAAAAATCCTAGTTCTCAAATCGTTTTTAATCGAAAAGTCAGTATAATCCGCCGCCCTCATTGGCCTGGTCGCGGGTCTTAGGGCTAATCATTATTTATATAGAGGCAAAGAAAATGACAAAGAAAATCACTCTGAAAGCTGAAAAGCGTGAAGATGTGGGGAAAGGTGCGAGCCGCCGCCTGCGTAGATTAAATGATCGTGTACCGGCCATTGTGTACGGTGCAGGCGCCGAACCAACACAGATTTCTCTTGCACACAATGAGATCTCGCATACGTTAAAAGAACCTTCTGTTTTTTCGCAAATTCTTACGTTAGATATTGACGGCAAAAAAAGCATGGTCGTTATTAAAGACTTGCAACGACATCCTTTTAAACCACGCATCATGCACGTGGATTTTTTAAGAATTAAATCGGATCAATTGATTACGCTATTAGTGCCTCTTGTCTTTATTGGTGGAGATACAGCCCCTGGCGTTAAAGTGGGGGCGGGTGTTGTTCTGCATCACTTCAAAGAAGTTGAGCTTCAATGTTTACCTGCAGATTTACCTGAAAAAATAGAAGTTGATTTGTCACATATGGAATTAAATGAGGCAATTCATTTGAGCCAACTTCCTTTGCCGAAAGGCGTCGAATTGGTGGCAGATCTGAGCAATCCACACAATGATCAAAGCGTTGTGAGTATTCAGAAGCCTCGTCGTACGGAAGCTCAAGCTACGACTGCAGCAACAACAGCAGCAACCACTGAAGAAGCTGATAAAGCTGCAGAAGCAAAACAAAAATCATAATGTGATTATGCCTTTATGAGCGGTAACACTCCTATTCAGCTGATTGTAGGGTTGGGTAACCCTGGCAAAGAATATCGCGAGTCTCGTCATAATCTGGGTATGAGCTTTGTGCAGCAGTTACTAAATAGTGTTTCTGCTCACTTGAGCCATGAAAGAAAATTTCACGGTGATTTTGGAAAGGCGTTTTTCTTTTCGCATGAAGTACATGTTTTGCTGCCCACTACGTTTATGAATTTAAGTGGGCAAGCTGTTCGCGCCGTGGCCGAGTTTTATAAGATTCCACCTGAAGCCATGTTAGTCGTACACGACGACATGGATTTGCCTGTTGGCGCTGTGCAGCTCAAAAAAGAAGGAGGGCACGGCGGGCATAATGGTCTTCGGGACATTATTCGTTGTCTTGGTTCTTCTCATTTTTCCCGTTTAAGAATTGGGATCGGTCATCCTGTTTCAAAATCTGATGTTGGTGACTATGTTTTGGAGCGCCTTTCTAAAAAAGAACAGATATTGGTTGAAGACGCGATGCAAAAAGCCATGATCGTTTTGCCGGATGTAATAGCCGGTGAGCTTGATAAGGCAATGCAACGTTTGCATTCAGAATCGGGAGAGAATTATGGGCTTTAAATGCGGCATTATCGGTTTGCCTAATGTGGGCAAATCAACATTATTTAATGCCTTAACGAAGGCCGGAATTTCTGCTGAGAATTATCCGTTTTGTACGATTGATCCAAATGTAGGTGTGGTTGCTGTGCCTGATGATCGTTTGAATCGATTGGCTGCGATTGTCAATCCGAAACAAATTATTCCGACACAAATGGAATTTGTTGATATTGCAGGTTTGGTGAAAGGTGCATCAAAGGGGGAAGGATTGGGGAATCAATTTTTGGCAAATATTCGCGAAACAGATGCGATTGCGCATGTTGTGCGATGTTTTGAAGATCCGGATGTGGTGCATGTTCATGGTCAAGTGGATCCTTTAGAAGATATTTCTGTGATTAATACGGAATTGCTTTTAGCCGATATTGAGACGCTTTCCAAAGCGCTACATAGAGCCGGTAAAAACGCTAAAAGTGGAGATAAACAAAGTCTTTCAGAAAAGAGTTTTTTAGAACGATTGAATACGCACCTCGATCAAAATAAACCGGCAAGAACTTTTGAGTGCGCGGAGCAAGAAAAACTTTTTTTAATCTCGTTACATTTATTAACAGCCAAGCCCATTTTGTATGTGGCGAATGTGGATGAATTTGGTTTGGTCGACAATCCATTTCTCGAAAAAATCGAGCGCTTTGCAGCCGAAGAAGGTGCAAAAGTATTAGCCATTAGCTGCAAAATCGAATCGGAACTTGTTGAGCTTCAAGATGAAGAAAAGCGAGTATTTTTAGAAGAATTAAATCTTGAAGAGCCCGGGTTGAATCGTTTTATTCGCGCGGGTTATGAATTGTTAGGATTGATTACATTTTTTACTGCTGGTCCAAAAGAAGTGCGTGCTTGGACAATTGTAAAAAATTCGACTGCACCGCAAGCGGCCGGACGTATTCATACCGATTTTGAAAAAGGCTTTATCCGCGCGGAAGTTATTTCTTACGAGGATTACCTCCAATTTAATGGAGAGCTTGGTGCGAAAGAAGCAGGACGTTTGCGCTTAGAAGGAAAGGATTACCGAGTACAAGATGGCGACGTGATGCATTTTAGATTTAACGTGTAGCGTTTTTGTCGTGTATTTAAACCACTGCGGGTGTGGTCAGATCACATCTCTATAAAAACAGTGTTGGGCTAACGCTGGTGCGATTCAAATAAACCCCCCAGTGCAAGTGCGGTCCTGTCGCGCGGCCTGTGTGACCAATATTTCCAATGACAGCTCCGTGTCGAACAACTTGCCCCTTTTTAACTAGAATCTTGCTGAGATGACAATACAAGGTAATTAACCCTTGTCCGTGATCGATGAAAATAGTTTTTCCAGTAAAAAGGTAACGTCCAGTGTTCAATACGATTCCGTTACTGGCTGCATGTACTTTTGTTCCTTCAGCAGCAGCAATATCGATGCCGCGATGACGACTGCTTAACACTCCGTTGAAATAACGTTCTAGACCAAATCTTCCGGAAATTCTGCCTTGCGCGGGTCTGTAAAAATGCAAACTAGCCGGTGTGCGATTGCTCCAGTGATTTAGCAAAGCTTTCATCATTTTTCTTTCGCGAGTGTAGCGCTGAAGAAACTTTTTATTTGGGCGTGAGGTGCTCGATTTTTTAATAGTAATGTATTCAGTTTGGTAGTGATGATGTTTGATTGAAAAAAACTCTTGTTTTGTGGAGCGCGGCGTTTCTACTTTAATAGATAATCGGCCAGGTTTTTGTGTGAGAGGAATACCTATAACCGCAACCCATTGTTTGTTTTTCTTGAGAGTCATGACGGGCAAGTCATGAAAATAAACTCGTGGTTTTGTTTGAGTGATTTTTGCAATTGGCAGTATGACGATCCCTCCCTGAATGGGGTTTGTTTTGCAAAGTGGTGTAGATGCAAAGGCTGAAAAGCAAAGTAATAAACAAAGGCTGAGACAATAGAAATATAAGGAACGAATTTTCATAAGCGGAAATATCTGTAACTAATAAAAAGAGGTGAAAGTCTATGTGTTGAAACTGGAGATGCAAGCTTTAGACAGTGTATAAAAACACTGTATTTTATGTGTTCAATAGCACTCCAACGATTTTTCCGCAGTAGAAAGAAAATAACAATTGACAGTAAAGGTTCGAGGCCTAGAATCGCGGGTCCGCCTGAGAGGTGGGAGATCTTTAAAAAGAGAGAGAAGCTAAATGAAAGGATAGAAGACCAAGCGGGGCTGGGAAGAAAAACGAAGAAGAGTTTGATCCTGGCTCAGATTGAACGCTGGCGGCACGCTTAACACATGCAAGTCGAACGGCAGCGGGTCTCACCACTGGCTGCATTCTGTAAGAAGTCTGAGAGAAGAGATGGAAGACAGAGTGTAGTGAGAGGTGAGATGCCGGCGAGTGGCGGACGGGTGAGTAATGCGTAGGGAGTTGCCCTTCAGAGGGGGATAACTTTAGGAAACTGAAGCTAATACCGCATAACATCTGAGGATCAAAGGGTTGGGTCATTCACTGAATAGATTGAGGAGCAATTGAATAGATTGTGAGGAAGTGTATTGAGTGGATGGTCCAGTCGCTGGAGGAGGCACCTACGTTGGATTAGCTAGTTGGTAAGGTAACGGCTTACCAAGGCGATGATCCATAGCTGGTTTGAGAGAACGAACAGCCACATTGGGACTGAGACACGGCCCAAACTCCTACGGGAGGCAGCAGTGGGGAATATTGGACAATGGGGGAAACCCTGATCCAGCGATGCCGCGTGTGTGAAGAAGGCCTGCGGGTTGTAAAGCACTTTCGGTGGAGAAGAAGAAGCTATTTTGATAAGGGGTAGTGGAAGACGTTATCCACAGAAGAAGCACCGGCAAACTCTGTGCCAGCAGCCGCGGTAATACAGGGGGTGCGAGCGTTAATCGGAATGACTGGGCGTAAAGGGCATGTAGGCTGTTAAACAAGTTAGCTGTGAAAACTATGGGCTTAACCGATAGATTGTCAGCTAAAACTGTTTAACTAGAGGACAGGAGAGGGAAGTGGAATTTCCGGAGTAGCGGTGAAATGCGTAGATATCGGAAAGAACATCAGTGGCGAAGGCGACTTCCTAGACTGTAACTGACGCTGAGGTGCGAAAGCGTGGGGAGCAAACAGGATTAGATACCCTGGTAGTCCACGCTGTAAACGATGAGTACTAGCTGTTTGGAGGAGACTCTGAGTAGCGAAGCTAACGCGCTAAGTACTCCGCCTGGGGACTACGACCGCAAGGTTAAAACTCAAAGGAATTGACGGGGGCCCGCACAAGCGGTGGAGCATGTGGTTTAATTCGATGCAACGCGAAAAACCTTACCTACCTTTGACATCTAACGAAGGACACCGAGAGGTGTTTGTGCCTGAAAGGGAGCGTTAAGACAGGTGCTGCATGGCTGTCGTCAGCTCGTGTCGTGAGATGTTGGGTTAAGTCCCGAAACGAGCGCAACCCCTATTCTTAGTTACGACTCTGGTTCATTGAACACTCTGAAGAGTAAACGAGAGAGAGAAGAGTGTTGAATGAGCCGGAGGTACACTAAGAAGACTGCTGGTGATAAACCAGAGGAAGGTGGGGACGACGTCAAGTCATCATGGCCTTTATAGGTAGGGCTACACACGTGCTACAATGGTGCGTACAGAGGGAAGCGAAGTTGAGAGGCGGAGCGAACCCTATAAAACGCATCGAAGTCCGGATTGCAGTCTGCAACTCGACTGCATGAAGTTGGAATCGCTAGTAATCGCGGATCAGCATGCCGCGGTGAATACGTTCTCGGGCCTTGTACACACCGCCCGTCACACCATGGGAGTGGGTTGTACCAGAAGTAGGTAGACTAACCTTCGGGAGGTCGCTTACCACGGTATGGTTCATGACTGGGGTTAAGTCGTAACAAGGTAGCCGTAGGGGAACCTGCGGCTGGATCACCTCCTTAAATCTGAAAAGAGAAAGGTTCTGCTTGGGAACTATCCTTTCATTTAGCTGCTTTTAACTTTAGAGATCGAAAAGATTTATCTAATCCTTAGTCTTTGTTCTTGAGAGGCGATGGGTTTGTAGCTCAGTTGGTTAGAGCGCACCCCTGATAAGGGTGAGGTCGGTAGTTCGAATCTACCCAGACCCACCATTTCCTCTAAATGGGGCTGTAGCTCAGCTGGGAGAGCGTCGCGTTCGCAATGCGAAGGTCAGGAGTTCGATCCTCCTCAGCTCCACCAGGTAACGCAGAGACGAAGAAGGGATGAACGAATGGATCGGATGGAGTGAACGGCACGAGCAATTGAAGCGTTGTGCGGTTGACTGGATCGGATCGATGGAAATCGATTACGGTGCGTTTGAGGAAAATTCTTGTGTGTAGAGCAAGGAGATCCTCGAAGAAGTTCTTTAACAAAACGATGAGAGAAAGAAACGACTGGGTATACAGATACAGTACGAACCGTCCGAGAGGGCGGAAGCAAGAGAACAAACCCATGAGGGTTATAAAATCAAGCAAAAGAAGTGCACGTAGGGGATGCCTAGGCGGTAAGAGGCGAAGAAGGACGTGGAAGGCTGCGAAAAGCAACGCGGAGCTGTCAAACAAGCGATGAGGCGTTGATGTCCGAATGGGGAAACCCGGCTTTGAGGAATTGAAGTCATGCTGTGCAAAAGTACGGCAAGCGAACCTTGGGAAGTGAAACATCTCAGTACCAAGAGGAAAAGAAATCAACCGAGATTCTGTGAGTAGCGGCGAGCGAAAGCGGAAGAGCCCAGATACAAAATTTATGCGACAAGTTAGAGGAATCACCTGGGAAGGTGAGCGAAAGAAGGTGACAGCCCTGTACTCGAAAATTTGTTGTGTAGAGGTATCGAAGAGTAGGTCGAGGCACGAGAAACCTTGATTGAACATGGGGGGACCATCCTCCAAGGCTAAATACTACTTACCGACCGATAGTGAACAAGTACCGTGAGGGAAAGGCGAAAAGAACCCCTAAAAGGGGAGTGAAAGAGAACCTGAAACTGCGTGCATACAAGCAGTCGGAGCGATGCGTAAGCGTTGTGACGGCGTACCTTTTGTATAATGGGTCAGCGAGTTATGTTCAGTGGCGAGCCTAACCGAGAAGGGGAGGCGAAGGGAAACCGAGTCTGAAAAGGGCGAATGAGTCGCTGGATGTAAACCCGAAGCCGTGCGATCTATCCATGTGCAGGCTGAAGACACGGTAACACGTGTTGGAGGGCCGAACCCACTAATGTTGAAAAATTAGGGGATGACGTGTGGATAGGAGTGAAAGGCTAATCAAGCACGGTAATAGCTGGTTCTCCTCGAAAGCTATTTAGGTAGTGCCTTACGGTAAGGCGCTCGGGGGTAGAGCACTGTTTCGGCAAGGGGGCTGATTAAGCTTACCGACCCGATGCAAACTCCGAATACTGAGCGAAGAATCCGTAGGAGACACACGGCGGGTGATAAGGTCCGTCGTGGAAAGGGAAAGAGCCCGGACCGACCGCTAAGGTCCCGAAGAGGTAGTTAAGTGTGAAACGAAGTGGGAAGGCGAAGACAGCCAGGAGGTTGGCTCAGAAGCAGCCATCTTTTAAAGAAAGCGTAACAGCTCACTGGTCGAGTCGGCCTGCGCGGAAGATATAACGGGGCTAAAACTACCCACCGAAGCGACGGGTGATTGCGAAGCGCAAGCTTTGTGATCGCGGTAGAGGAGCGTTCTGTAAGCCGAAGAAGGGAACTTGAGAGGGTTTCTGGAGGTATCAGAAGAGCGAATGCTGACATGAGTAACGAGAATGGCGGTGAGAAGCCGCCACGCCGAAAGTCTAAGGGTTCCTGCGCAACGCAAATCGGCGCAGGGTGAGTCGGCCCCTAAGGCGAACCGGAAACGGTTAGTCGATGGGAAACAGGTTAAAATTCCTGTACTGATCTCGAGGAGCGAAGGGAGGACGAAGGAGGCTATGCGAGCACGCGGCTGGAAGAGCGTGTAGAAGCGAGTAGGTAGAGAACCAAGGGAAATCCGGGTTTTCACTAATACTGAGACGCGAATAGGAGGTGTGAGAGAAATCTGACACTGAAGGAGCAGAGGCCAAACTTCCAAGAAAAGTCTCTAAGCGATGAATCGAGATGAACCGTACTATAAACCGACACAGGTGGACTGGTAGAGCATACCCAGGCGGTTGAGATAACTTGAGTGAAGGAACTAGGCAAAATGGTACCGTAACTTCGGGAGAAGGTACGCCCCCTTGCGTGAAGGTTGAACAATTGGAGCGTAAAGGGGCCGCAGAAGCCAGGTGGCCGCGACTGTTTATTAAAAACACAGCACTCTGCAAACTCGTAAGAGGAAGTATAGGGTGTGATGCCTGCCCGGTGCCGGAAGGTTAATTGAAGGGGTTAGTGGAAACGCGAAGCTCTGGATCGAAGCCCCGGTAAACGGCGGCCGTAACTATAACGGTCCTAAGGTAGCGAAATTCCTTGTCGGGTAAGTTCCGACCTGCACGAATGGCATAACGAAGGCCACGCTGTCTCCACTCAAGGCTCAGTGAAATTGAAATTGCTGTGAAGATGCAGCATACCCGCGGCAAGACGGAAAGACCCCGTGCACCTTTACTATAGCTTTGCACTGGATTTTGAATTGGACTGTGTAGGATAGGTGGGAGACGAAGAAGCGCAGACGCTAGTTTGTGTGGAGTCGACCTTGAAATACCACTCTGTTTGATTTGGGATTCTAACCTACTCGAAAGAGAGGGACAGTGCATGGTGGGTAGTTTGACTGGGGCGGTCTCCTCCGAAAGAGTAACAGAGGAGCACGAAGGTACTCTCGGCACGGACAGAAATCGTGCGTTGAGTGTAAAGGCAGAAGAGTGCTTGACTGAGAGACGGACAAGTCGATCAGCTGCGAAAGCAGGTCTTAGTGATCCGGTGGTTCTGAATGGAAGGGCCATCGCGCAACGGATAAAAGGTACGCCGGGGATAACAGGCTGATACCGCCCAAGAGTTCCTATCGACGGCGGTGTTTGGCACCTCGATGT
>JAHJDF010000052.1 GCA_018812595.1 Gammaproteobacteria bacterium | reverse complement strand
CTGCACATAATTCTTTTCTAGAGTTCGGTCGTTTGTGGTTCGTCTCATGGCGTTTGGCTCCTTCGTTAACAGCTAGTTCGACTCTAACCGAGAGGGCTTCTTTTTAGCCCCTTTTTGTCAACGAATTACCTAACACATACAATCCCCGCGTAGGCGGGGATCCAGTGATGATATTTTCTGGATCCTTAGCTTCCGCGGGGATGACGATGGGAAAACAAGACAGTTGTTGCAATCGTTATCTGCGTTTCTGAATAAAACTCACAAAGTCTTCTAAATTCTTTTTTAAACGTTCATGCGTTCGTGTGTCGATCAATTGATTGTCTTCATCAAAGGCCTTATCTGCTTTCGCTAACGAAAAAAATTGAGGAAACAAATACGCGCCGCAGATGGTGAGGGGGATTTGTGTGTGCATAAGACCTCTGCTGCCGCCGGCCATTGCGGGGGACGCGGACATTAAGAAGATGCATTGCTTGGCCCATGCAGAACCTAGTGGCGGAATACGAGAGACCCAATCGATCAAGTTTTTCAAAGTGCCTGGAGTAGAGAAATTGTATTCCGGTGATGACAACATGAGGCCATCCGCTTGATTCAGACGTTCAGAAAACAACAGTGCTTCGTGTGGCACGCCTTCTTGTGCTTCCAAATCTCCATCGTAAAGCGGTAATGCGAACTCAGAGAAAGCTGGATGATCGGCTTCAATCTGTAATTGATGCGCGATGTCGGCAGCAACGGTGATTAGTTTTTCATTCAGTGAATCTTGTCGAGTGGACGCAGCCATCATTAAAAGTTTCATAAAGAGAGGCTCCTGATTAAAGTAGTGTTTTAAGGCGGTTGTTTTTTTTCCAGATTGTATCTTCTCTCGTCATTCTTAGCTTCTTGCTGGAATCCAAACGAGTGTCATTCCCGCGAAGGCGGGAATCCAGAAAATGAATGAGACTGGATCCCCGCTTTCGCGGGGATGACAATCCCGCCTTCGCGGGGATGACGAAAGATTGAGGCTACGATGTCTCCAAATGTTAGACGGACAAAGAGCAACGTAGATACGCGATTTATCGCGTCTCTTTTTCTGCAACTTCATGCAAAGGAGTGTGTTTATGTTTAAACGTTTTTTGATGGTGTCTTTGTTATTCACCACAACGATTGCGATGGCAACGATTCAAGATTTGCCGCGTTTCAAAGTTCCTGCAAATGCTTTTGTGAATGCGCCGTTGCAAGTGCGACGTTCTGTTCGGAATTTTCAAAAAAATAAAACACTGAATTGGCTGCAAGTATCGATGCTCTTTTGGGCCGCTCAAGGTGTGACGGATATGTCGCATGGATTGCGTACGGCACCTTCTGCAGGTGCGTTGTATCCGCTGGAATTGTATTACGTCGATCACAATGCTGTTTGGCATTACCTGGTTAAAAAACACCAATTGAAATTGATGAGCTCTGGCGATTTTCGCGCGCAATTGTCGAAAGCGGCTTTGTCTCAATCGGCGATTAAAGAGGCCTCCGCGGATATTGTGATTGCTGTGGTGTATCAACGAGCGATGAAAAAATATGGTAAGCGAGGGATTCGATACACGATTTTAGAAACCGGTCATGTGGCACAAAACATCTTATTAGAAGCGGTTTCTATAAAGCTTGCCGCCGTTCCTATTGGTGCATTCGATGATCAAAAAGTGTCGAAAGTTTTGAACCTTCCTAGAGGTACTTATCCTCTCTATATCCTTCCTGTCGGTTACGCTATGCACCGTCATTCCCGCGTAGGCGGGAATCCATAAAATATAAATTCTGGATTGCGTGGATGACGGAACAGACTGAATCCTTAGCTTTCGCGGAGATACCAAGACAGTTGCTACAGTTTGAAGAACTCTGCAATTTTCATCGGGTAGTTTTTCTGGGGGAGATGTCATAAGATCCGCCGCTTTTTATTTTTACCCATAGTTCTTATAAGGAGTTCATTTATGTCAGGTGGTCTATGGTTTGCTGTGATATCTGCATTGATCAGCGTGATTTATGGCGGTGTGTATTACCGCTGGATCTTGAAGCAACCGACAGGTTCTGAACGCATGCGTGAAATTGCTTCGGCAATTCAACAAGGCGCTTCAGCGTATTTGAATCGACAATACACAACGATCGCGATCGTGGGTTTGATTCTCTTCGTTATTATCGGTTTCGTGCCTTCCTTAGGCTGGTATACCGCATTTGCTTTTGCATTTGGCGCTGTCTTGTCAGGAAGTGTTGGTTACATCGGCATGGGCGTTTCTGTGCGTGCTAACGTACGAACAGCAGAAGCTGCAAAAAAAGGGTTGAATGCAGCGTTATCCGTTGCTTTTCGTGGTGGTGCGATTACCGGCTTATTGGTTGTTGGGCTCGCTCTTTTAGGGATTTGTGCTTACTACTTGTTGTTGGTCAAAGTGCATGGCAACACAATGCCTATGGACCAAGTGATTAAACCGTTAATTGGTTTGGCTTTTGGTGGTTCTTTGATTTCTATCTTTGCGCGATTAGGCGGCGGTATCTTCACGAAAGGTGCGGATGTCGGGGCAGATTTAGTCGGTAAACTCGAAGCCAATATTCCGGAAGATGATCCGCGCAATCCTGCCGTGATCGCAGACAACGTCGGTGACAATGTCGGTGACTGCGCGGGTATGGCAGCGGACTTATTTGAAACTTATGCGGTGACCTTGGTTGCTACTATGATTTTAGGCGCCTTGACCTTTAAAACATTTGCAACGAATGCCGTCATTTATCCTCTTGCGTTAGGCGGTATTTCAATCATTGCGTCGATTGTCGGTGGTTTCTTCGTCCGTATTCGTGGCACGAAGAAAATCATGTCCGCTTTATATAACGGATTGATTGCCTCGATGGTGATTGCAGCGGCTGGTTTTTATCCTGTGACTCATTGGTTAATGGGCAGTGTGCATCTTGAAACCAACGGCATTACAGAGATGAGTCTATACGGCTCGGCTTTAATCGGTTTGTTATTAACCGCGTTCATGGTGTTGGTGACAGAGTACTACACAGCCACAGAGTACAAGCCGGTCCAAAAAATTGCGAAAGCATCTACAACGGGACACGCAACCAACATTATTGCCGGTCTTGGTGTCTCTATGCGCGCAACGGCTTGGCCAGTTATTGCGGTATGCGCCAGTATTTTAATTGCTTTTCATTTAGCAGGTTTGTACGGCATTGCCATCGCTGCGACAGCGATGTTGTCTATGACGGGCATCATTGTGGCATTAGATGCTTATGGACCTATTACAGACAATGCTGGGGGTATTGCAGAGATGGCTGAATTACCAAGTCATATTCGCACCATTACAGATGCGTTGGATGCAGTGGGAAATACCACCAAAGCGATTACGAAAGGGTATGCCATTGGCTCTGCTGGTTTAGCAGCGCTTGTGTTGTTTGGTGATTACACGCATGCATTGATGGCAACTCATGGAGTCACTGCGTTTGATCTTTCTGACGAGTATGTGCTTGTTGGTTTGTTCATTGGCGGTTTGATTCCGTATCTCTTCAGTGCAATGGCGATGGAAGCGGTCGGAAAAGCAGCGGGTGCTGTAGTTGAAGAAGTCCGTCGTCAATTTAGAGAAATCAAAGGCATTATGGATCGCACAGAAAAGCCAGATTATTCTAGAGCAGTGGATCTGCTGACGAAGTCTGCGATTAAGGAAATGATTCTTCCTTCTTTGTTACCTGTTGTGATTCCCGTGTTGGTTGGTTTCTGGTTAGGGCCTAAAGCATTGGGCGGCTTGTTAGTCGGATCAATCGTGACGGGGCTCTTTGTTGCCATTTCCATGACCGTCGGTGGCGGCGCGTGGGATAACGCGAAGAAATACATTGAAGAAGGGCATCACGGGAGCAAGGGCAGTGAAGCACACAAAGCGGCTGTCACAGGCGATACCGTAGGCGACCCCTACAAAGACACCGCAGGCCCTGCGATCAATCCTCTCATCAAGATTGTCAATATCGTGGCGTTGTTGATTGTCGGAATCATTTAACTTTAATGTGTTGTCGTGTCCTCGAAAGAGGGCATCCAGAAACTAAAAAAAGCGGGTTTTATCCCGCTTTTTTTGTTGTGAAAACGGGTAATGTTTTACGCTAAAAAAACATGCTTATTTATTTTAAGTTTTGCTTAAGTTTTAGTTGCTATGCTTAATGGTAGGTAAAAGCAGTAGAGGTGATTGTTATGGCAGAAGAACGTAAAGATATTGTGGTGGACCCAAAGAAAGTGAAGGTCTTGCGCTTAGATATCCAACAACTATTGAATGAAATCCGCTCAGAGGAACCTCAGAATGCTGCGAAGTTTTATCAGCTTATTTCTGAATTTTCGTCTGCAGCAGCAGATCCTGAAAAACTTTATGCTATGCGGAGCAGTAATCCGTTTTGTAGATTTCAAGACGATGTTTTGTTCGAACATTACAGAAGTCCTTGGATGGAAAAATTAAAACGATTGTTTGATTTGTCTGCGCAAGTGCGAGCGTTTTCTGAAAGTTATCCCCCTCATATTGAATTACAGAAACTGTTGGCTCGTTTAGATAAATCAACCGCCAAACACTATCTCGATCTTTTTGATGCCATTCGTGCTTGGTCAATAAATCCATCGGAAGGAGCTTTGCAAAACGATGTTAAAAAATTGCTGATTGAGCCAAAACAACGGGTAGAGAAATTAGTAGAAAAATTTTCAAGAGATGTTGAAGAATATGAATTTACTTTGAAATTCAATGCTTTGTTTGATGCTTATGAAGAATTTAAAACTCTTTCGTTGACGGATGTTGTATGGGGCGTTGATGGAAGAAATACGGTTGAGACAGAAAAAGCATTAAAAGCATTAAAGGAATCAAAACAGTCAATCGACTCGATTTCATCGAGTGAAGCCGCGAGTCAGTGTGAGCAAGATTTTGATAAACTGATCCAATCTATTTCTGTAGAGGTTTTGAAACATGCGCGGTTAATAGTGGCGTTGGACGCTTTACCGCTACCATTGCAAACGTCGTATCAAGCTATGGGTGAAGAATCGCAAGTGGTGAAGCGGGCAAAGCAGCATTTACGAGATGTTGGTGCTGACGAAAAAGAAATACTTTCCTATTTGACGAATGCATATAACGCGCGGATTGACCGTCAAAAGTTTTCTCAAACATTTCGGGAAGTTTTAAAACTGACGCATCGGGCAAAGGAAGAAATATTGCGGCCAGGAGTTATTGCTACGCGTTTAGAAGAGCTCGAAGGGGCTGTTGACGAGATGGCACGGTTGTTTGTGGAGGGAAAGTTGTCTCTTGAGAAAGGAAAATCGGCGAACGATCTTTATGACAAAGTCCAGCGTGGTATGGAATCTTTGAAGAAAGTTTCGGAGTTGGCTTTGGATTTATCTGATGAAGAGGCTGTGAACGATCGATTTAGGGAGGTTTTAAATTTATCTGGGACATTATCTGGCGCAGTGAATTTGTATTACATGGCATTCGAGAAAGATCAAAAATGTGCTTGTTTGCAATCAGTGATGTTGCCGTTTTCGGCTGTAAAAACGATAGAGATTGCCTGTAAAACTGAGGGGATTTTGATTAATAAGTTGTCTGAAAAAATAAGTCCGATAGTGCAGAGTAGTCAGCGTGCGGGGGATGTTACAAGGGGTAATTTATCAAAAATATTTAATGAGATAGTTGAAAAAGCAAGGGCTGAACAGAAACGCGGTGAACAAATAACACAGTTATATGATTTAGGAACAACGATCGCGGAAACGAAAAAAGCGCTTTTAACAAAGCAGGAGTCATTGCCGAAACTGGTTTCAGACGAGAAATCAAAAGAACTTGCAAATCAGTTAGTGCAGAGAATAGGCGGAGAGAAAGGACAGAAGAAGCCAGAGATTTTGTTTACGTTAGTGAAAAGATGGTTTATGCCTGAAAGGGAGCCTTCTTCTTCGGCTCGTATGCAATCCGAATTGGGCTATGGCGACGAAGGGAACGCAAAGAAACTCACTGTGCTCGATCGGGTAAAGAAAAAGGTGATGGGGCGATTGGAACAAAAAGAGCAACAAGTTCCTCGGTCTGGAGAAGATTATTTTGTGACGCAAGAAGGGGGTACGTTTGATCAAATCGGATTTGAAAAAGCGTTAATGGACCCCAATCAGTTACAAGCAAGAGATGAAAAGGATGTCGAGAAACCTGTACTGCATTTTCGTAAAACCGAAACTTATCAAACAGGATCTATCTATAAGGTTGAAACCCCCCGGCATAGTCGCATCGATTTTTATGCAAAACCAAAATTGTATCGAACAAATGATGGTTCTTTTGAAAACTTCAAGTATTTGGCGCTTATTGCGCAGAAGACAGGGTACAAAACGTTAGGCGTTGAAAGACTGCCGAAAGAATATCAACACGCGGCTGTAGCGGCGTTTCAAGAGGTGGGTTTAATTGTGACAGGTTATGTACAAACGCCTGCTGGAGAAACCACCGTTACTCCTGAGCCACGGTCGACGTTAGTACTATAAACAACATTGCATTCGTCATCTCCGCTGCTCCGTCGTCATCCCCGCGAAAGCGGGG
>JAHJDF010000051.1 GCA_018812595.1 Gammaproteobacteria bacterium | reverse complement strand
TTGGGGTTTTCTAAGAGATGCCACTTCAATTGTTGATCGCGTTCTAAAACCGCTTGCGCAAGTCGATGGGTTTTTTGTGCATGCGCGTCAACGGGTTCGTGTTGCTTTTGAGCGTTTTGCAGCGCATTCAAAATGCGTTCTCGCATTTCATTGGCGGCTTTTTTTGTAAACGTAATGGCAAGAATTTCTTCCGGATTTTTTTCAGCACAAGCGAGCACGCGAAGAAAACGTTGTGTCAGCAATTCTGTTTTCCCCGATCCCGCCGGCGCTTGCACGATAAATGATTGGGCAGGGTTCAAAACCTGTTCTCGTGCATCTTTGTCTTGGAGGACGTTAGTGTTCATTCTTTTGCTCCGTCATTATTCCTGCCTTCATCGTCATTCCCGCGAAAGCGGGGGCCCAGAAATATATATATCCTGGATTCCTGCCTACGCGGGAATGACGAAGGAAGTGTGAAGATGCAATTACAACCGTTCATCAATTCTGCATAGGGAGTGGAGGTGACAGTATTCGCAGGTTTTGTTTTTGTCTTTGGGATCCACAGCTGCTTGTCCCTCACAAAAATCATTCGCTAATTTTTCTAAAACTTCTTTCCAGGTTTGTAATTGTTCTGTCCAAGAGTTTGCATGATCCCCGCGCAATTCGCTTAACGTTGAATCGTTCGGCAGCAGGCCTTTTTGAATGCTGACGCCTTTGAATCCAATCGCATTGGCCTTGATTTGAGCAAACGCAATGCTGCTGATGTTTAAGCCGCAAGAGACAATGTATAGCGGTAATTGCGGTTCTTCCGGGCGGTCGCCAAACCAAGCTTGTACCGTGGTTTCGCCGCTTTTGTAATCGATGAGTGCAAACGTGTTGTCGGATAAACGGTCGATGCGGTCGAGTTTAAGTCGCAAATCTAAACCGCTGATCGAGAAGGTTTTCCATTCTTCGACAGCGACCACGGTAAAGGGCGTTCTTTCTTTTTCGACTTCTAACCAAGCGATAATTACTTTCTCTAACCGTTGTTTTTCCAAGGCAAGCAAGGTTGCTGCAATGTTTCGTTCTTTTAATTCCGATTGCAGGGCTTGGTCGATGTGAGCACAAATCATAGAGCGCATCATGTCTTGATTGGTGCACAAGGTTTGCAAGCGTTCGGAATTTTGAAGCTTTAAAAAAAGACCTTCTAATACCTTGTGTAACACCGATCCTTTTTCGAGCGGGGTGAGGCCCATCTGTGGCGGTCGTCTTTCTTCTGCTAACAATCGGTATTGCGCAAAGGCTTTGAACGGGCAACCAGACTGTGCTTTTAAAATGCCTGTGCCTCCTTTGGGGTGCTCGGCGGGCAGCACGGGTGGAGCCAGATCGATTTCGATGATTTCTATTAAAGGACTGGATCCCTGCCTACGCGGGGATGACGAAAGTTCAACTGTTTCGTCATGCCCGCTTCGGTGTTGATCCAGCCCCTCGTCATGTTCGCGGAGGCGGGCATCCAGATGTTTTTCATAAATCGACAATTGTTTGGGCAATTCTTTAATCAGCGAGCTTGCAACCCGTGTGCAGTCTTCTTCTTGTTGCGGATAACTGAAGACGATGTGTTGAGCGTGTTCTTTGAATTCTTTTGTTAATTGCTTAGCGAACTGCAATTCGCGAGCCGACGTTGCGTGAGGCAAATTGTTTTTTGCTTGGATGGCGAAAGGAATAAACGGATTAGGGTGTGGTGTTTCAGGCCAATGTTGACTGTCCAATCCCATGACTCGCGTGTGTGTGAAAGGCATTCCTGTGGCTTCGAGCGTTCCTAAAACTTGAATGCGAGGGCGATGTTCTGTTCTCGGTTGAAAGATCGTTTGCGCGAGCAGCGATTTCAACTGTGAAAAGGCTTGAGAGAAAGTCCAATGGGGTTGCAGTAAATCTAATTTTTTATATTCCAGTATGACTTTTTGGAACTGTTCTAAAGTTTGGATTGATCGGCTGGATAAGGCGACATTTGATGCCCATGGCGTTGCGTTTAATAGATTAGAAAACGTCTCCATCCATTCTGTCGCAGTATGGCAAGGAGGTGTTTCGAAATGCAGAAGGGCTTGCATGCTTTCTTGAAACGTTGGGCATAAGCGATAAGCGAATTGTTTCAATCGTTGGTGTAAGTCGCGCAAGGTATATTCCGTGTTTCCTACTTTATTTAACTTGTTTTCGAGCAAGGCCGCGGAATCGAATGCTTCTTCTGGAATAAAGGCCGGTGATCGCAGAAGGAAACTTATTTCGTGCATTGTGAGCGGTCTGAAACGTCCCTTTATAAGCAACAAAGCGACAGCGATGAGAGGTTCTTCTGATAACGGATCCCCTGACGAGATGTTGTAATGCTTGCTTCCGAGCATCTCATTGAAAATGCGGACAAGGGATTTACGCAGCGTATTGAGGGTTGGCGCGACACAAGCAATAGATGCTTGTTCGTTTGCTTCGGTTACTTGCTTTGCCCAAGTTGCCATCGCTTTGATTTCAGATTCTGTATCAAGGCAAGCGGTTTGAAAGGCGGACACATTTTTTTGAGCGTTTTGATAGTTTGTGATCTGACAACCTTTCTGGGTGAGTGTTTTTAATAAGGTGTCGAAAGAGGGAGTGGTTTCCACAAAACCGACCAGAATGAATCGATGTTGAAATGCATATTGGTTCGTGGTGATCAGATGGGTGATGTGTGCGGCCAAACGGTCGGTATCGATCCAATGTTTTTGTTCGCAGGTTGCTTGATATTGCATCGCCCATTTTGCAAACGACTCGCTGTCTACGGTTGTGTTGAAATCTGAGTGATGAACATCAATCTGTCCTTCATTGACGAGTCGCCAAGCTTGCTTCGCTAAGTAAGTTGTATCCGGAGAGTGCAGGAGCGGTGCATGTTCCTTGATGATGGTTTCCCACAAGAGGTTGGATTGAGAAGCGCTCAACAAAAGAAGGGGATCGCCAATGCTTTTGATTTGTATTTCTTCATGAACCCGCGTTAGCCAACTTTGATAGGGCAAAACATCCAAAGCTTCCCAAACGGATTTTCCTAAAGCTTGTTGATAGATCGCATATTGCTCAACAAGTAATTGCGCCAAACGGTTGTTAGCCGTGAGTACCGTAGTGTTGTGGAGATCTTGATGAAATAAGTCGTAGAACATGACGCAGACTGTAGCGCCATCCCTATTTTGGTGAAAGCTTGGGTGCTTGTCCGTTGTGTTTTTGACAAGATTTAGGGAAATTGCTTGTCGATGTTGATGACCTATACTGGGTTAAAATTCGTGTTTTTTCCTAGTGGTTAATTTAGTTAGAGGAAGATATATGTTTGCAAGATTTTCTAATGAAAACGGTGGCCCTGGTTATAGGGAAATATCTACAGTAACGATGGGCAGTATAGGGTTGGGCCTGGGTACTATGGTTGGAATTGTAATATCTGGTGCCGGCATTTGTTTTGTGTATCCGGAGATGGCCAAATTTGTTGCTGCAACTGAGGATAATTTTAATCCTTACGCTGCTGGTG
>JAHJDF010000120.1 GCA_018812595.1 Gammaproteobacteria bacterium | reverse complement strand
CTTCTTCGAAAGATGGGTTGCCCTGTTGTTCCATCTTTCTACTCAGTGAAGAAGGAGGTCGAGGAAATCACAATAATGGATGTCGTGGAGCGGAGATTCGGATCGTGGCCAGGCCGGACCAGTGCTCTACACCATTTTCGGTTGGCGGAAGTGCTTTCAGTCGTTCTTTCGGGCGGGACGCTGGAGAAGCTTCATCAATAGTATGAGATTCTTGTAGATTTTGTTTACGCATCTCTACCGTGACGTTGCCTCTTCTGACCCCTCTGCGCGCAGCTACGAAGTCACAAATAGAATCGAGGAGCGCTGGCATGGGCAGGAGTGGGAGATCTTGCAGCAGTGCAAGTCCCCCGATTCGAATCTTGTTATTATCGAGGCAACAGCGGATTCGTTTCGGAGCAAGGGCAGGAGGGACTCCATCATGTGCGTTTCCTTCAGTTTATCCGGTCTCCCCATGAAGATGCGGAACTTGAAGCACAACGCCCATCTTTGGGGTATTGCAGTGAATGCCCATGATTGTCAGTTGCAGAATATCCTCGAGGAATTCGCCGCGGATGTCAAGTCGTGCGAGGAACCGTTTGTGTTATCCCTGGCAGATGGGAGAAGAGCAGTGGTCCAGGTGAAACTGCTTTGCTTCGTGGGGGACACGCCCGTGAACTGCAAGGCAGCCGCTTGTCGATCTCCATGCGCCACACATCCATGCTGGAGATGTCTAGTGGATCGCTCGAACTGCTGGAGGTTCGAGGAGGACGCCGCACCGAAGCGCCAGCTTCAAAACTGGCAGGATGCCAGCATAGGGTTGCGCCGAGCTACCACCAGGTCGGAGAAGGAGGCCATCCTGAGGAACTTCGGCATTCATTGCCAGCTTCCGCCGCTTCGATCGGTGGCTCATCCGTTCGATTCCATCGTCGTGGATGTTTTCCACAACGAGGATGAGAACTTGCTCAAGTTTGAGCTGAATGCCGTGTTGGATGCCGTTCCAACAAGCGAGATGAAAAATCTCGAAGCATATGCATTGTCCTTGCCGGCACTCCCGGGAGCTTGTGGAAGGAGGATATCCCTGAAGCACTACAAGACGCTACGAGGTACGTACGCCCTGATTGTCGAGTTCGCCTTGGTCTAACTCCTCTTTCCTCCACTATCACCAGGTTGCGATAACAGATATGCCCACCAGTGTTTGGCCTTTCTTATCAGACGCGTTCTCTCGGGATCCCGAGCCAGTTGCATCACGAAAAGCTTCGACATTGTGTCCCTGCTGCGGTTGTTGAGGTATCACAGCCACTATCTCTCCCTCCTCTACAAAAGAGATATCACTGTAGAGGAGATAGGCATCTGCAGGAGATCCATGAGGGAACACCGGCGGCTCTTCGCAGAGGTGTTCGCACGCACCGAGGAAACGGACACTGGCACGGTGCGCACCCCGATATCGACACTTCAGCTTCACCTGGGTGTGCACATCTTAGATGATATCGTCAGGTTTGGGCCAGCACTTCAGTCATCCACGCAGCGCTTCGAAGAGGTAAGTCGGCTTAACCTTGCGCCAGCTACGCCATATTAACACATAACACATCAAACGAACGCAGGATCACATCGAGAAGCAGCTGTTCGCCGAGGCGACGTACAAAGGGGGGAACCAAGATGAGTTCGCAAGATCAATCATGGCGAACACCGGGAGAACGATGCAGCTCAGGACGGCATGCACCGAGGAGACGTCATGGCGCCCGGGGAGTCCAGCAAACCCATCCAGAGATGACAATCTGCGCATGGGCGACTACGTCATGACTGGTGATCCTATGCCTTTGTTCGCCAAGGTAGCCGCAGTTGATTCATGGAATCAGACTGCTACCTTGGACGTGTACGAGATCATCGGTGAGGAAGAGATCACCGGTTTCCCCATTATTGATGCCCATGACATACTTCAACTCCCATATCCCTTCTCGAGGCTGGCATCCCGAGCACACATCATCTTCGAGGGGAGAAAGGGAATTGTTAACCTCGCATGCCTGGAAACAGCAGCATGCTTGAGAGAAATAAAAGGAATTTGATTTCACTTCAGAATAACTCGGCCTCTTGCTGGGACACGGAATACATGAGCGCTTGAAGCTCCTCCCAATCAATATGAAGGAGAATGATTTGCTCTTCTTTCTTTTCATTGGTCATCATTGTCCAGAAACCAATCAAAATACATGAGCCGGGAAGGGTCCACCACAAGGCTCCCAGAGGTTGCGGCTGCGATATCAGCATGCCACACACGCGCAGAAGCAGTAGAGCAGCACTTGATTTTTGGACTAATTACTGAAAACTGGTCAAGATATATCGATTTCGTGGTTACCCGCGGGTAACATCGCCATTTCTGTGCATGGTTAACCCGTACCGCGTTATCACCCGTGGTAACGCGCCATTTCGTACTATGGAGTTATAACCTATCTCTCCAAGTCCACAAAACCGAACCTCTTTGGAACCTCGGGAGCCTCGTGTGAGAGCCCCGTCAATGGTTCCGCCTGTATGCCGGTCT
>JAHJDF010000050.1 GCA_018812595.1 Gammaproteobacteria bacterium | reverse complement strand
TTCGTCATTCCCGCGTAGGCGGGAATCCAGTCCTTCGTCATTCCCGCGTAGGCGGGAATGACGAAACGGGCGGATTGCAACACGCCCATTATGGATCCTTAGCTTTCGAGGGGATGGCAACAAGTGTCAACAGGTTATTGTTGCAATAAGCGTTCAATAAATTTCAGCTTTACACAAAGTTCGTTCGCTAAATCGTAAGATTGGCTATCAAATGCTTGTTTTAATGCATCAAGTGTTCGCTGCCGTTCCGCTTTAATCTTTTCATAAAACAACGACAGCTCATCAGCGTGCACATCTTCTCTTTTCAATGCCTCCAACTCTTCACGCCACTCTAATTGCTGCGTCAATAAATCTACATCGTGCACGGTTCGCTCCGCGTTCTGTGGCATTGAGACAAGCAACTGCAATAAATATTCAGCTCGTTTTACGGGGGATAAAAGCGTTCGAAACGCATCATGCACAAAAGCCAATAAGAGCGTCGCTTCTTTCTTTTCATGAGGAGAAACGGTGGGGCGACGATCAGGATGCAGCTGTAGTAAAAGCTCGCGATATCGCTGTTGCAGCAATGCTTCATCAATAGCAAAGGCAACAGGAAGTGAAAAAAGTTCGAAATAATTTTTATTCATCACA
Organism: Gammaproteobacteria bacterium; assembly: GCA_018812595.1. Lineage (GTDB taxonomy): Bacteria > Pseudomonadota > Gammaproteobacteria > UBA12402 > UBA12402 > JAHJDF01. The sequence goes on along the minus strand of JAHJDF010000050.1, from coordinate 3,047 downwards.
CACTAAAACTACGACCACAACCACAACGCGATGTCTCGCGAGGATTTTTAAGTTCTAAAGATTCATTAAAGTCTCGTCGCACCAAATCCAATGTGGAGCCTTTAATGTATTGCAAGCTCTTGATGTCCACATAAACAGACAGTTGCTCTGAAAAAGGGAACATCTGATCGCCCAACGACTCTTGATCTACATAATCCAAAACATATTGCAACCCAGAACAACCGGTCGGTCTCACGGTAATACGTATACCGATCCCTTTGCCTCGCTTATTTATTTGCTTCTGAATATAAAGAGCTGCGGTTTCTGTCACTTCAATACCGTCGTGAAAAACTTGCTTTGGTTCTCTTGCTATTGGTTGCGCGTGTTGCACACAGCCTCTCATGATTAAACCCCTTGTTTCCGACGATAATCTTTGATCGCCGCATGAATCGCATCTTCCGCCAAAATGGAGCAATGCACTTTAATAGGCGGCAACGCTAGTTCTTCCGCAATCGCGGTATTTTTGATTTGCCCTGCTTCATCAAGCGTTTTGCCTTTAATCCATTCCGTTGCGAGCGAACTAGAAGCAATGGCAGAACCGCATCCATAGGTTTTGAATTTGGCCTCTTCAATCACCCCTTCATCGTTGACTTTAATTTGCAACTTCATGACATCGCCACAAGCCGGTGCGCCTACAATCCCTGTTCCAACGTGTGAATCTTCTTTATCCAGCGACCCGACATTGCGTGGATTATCGTAATGATCGAGCACCTTTTTTTCATATTTCACGATTATTTTTCCCCCCATTGAACAGAATCAATATCGACACCCTCTTTATACATTTCCCATAAAGGAGACATTTCTCGTAATCGTTGCACCCCTGTTTTAACGCATTGAATGGCGTAATCGATCTCTTCTTCCGTTGTAAATCGGCCCAATGAAAAACGAATCGAGCTGTGTGCTAATTCATCACTTCGCCCAAGCGCTTTTAAGACATAAGACGGCTGTAAACTGGCTGAATTGCATGCGGAGCCAGTTGAAACAGCTAGATCCTTCAGCGCCATAACCAAAGACTCCCCTTCAATGTAATTGAAACTAACGTTCAAAATGCCCGCGACGCTGTGCTGAAGATCTCCGTTTAAATACACTTCTTCGATCTCTTTCAGCCCATCCCATAACCGATGTTTCAATGTCCGAATACGAATCTCTTCCTCCGCCGTTTCTTCTTTCGCCAATCGAAAGGCTTCTCCCATTCCCACAATTTGATGTGTCGGCAAAGTACCAGAACGCATGCCACGTTCATGACCGCTGCCATGAATGATAGGAGTAAGACGCACTCGAGGATTGAGTCGAACATACAAAGCTCCAATGCCTTTCGGGCCATATATTTTGTGTGCAGAAAGTGAGACCAAATCCGCATTCAGTTGTTTCACATCTAAAGGCACTTTTCCGGCACTCTGTGCAGCGTCTATGTGAAAATAAATATCGTGCAATTTTGCGATTTCACCGATAGCTGCCATGTCTTGAATCACTCCCACTTCGTTGTTGACATGCATAATGGAAATCAAAATGGTGTCGTCACGAATAGCTGCTTTTAATCTTTCTAAATCAATCAAACCATTTGCATCAGGTTCCAAATAAGTCACCTCAAACCCTTCTTTTTCTAAAAACTTACAAGTTCCTAGAATGGCTTTGTGTTCTGTTTTCGAGGTGATGATGTGTTTGCCTTTGTTTTGATGAAAATGTGCAATGCCTTGCAAAGCCAAGTTGTCTGACTCGGTTGCTCCGGAAGTAAAGATAATCTCTCCAATTTCTGCATGAATTAGATCAGCAATCTGTTGTCTAGCTTCAGCAATCATTTCAGCGGCTTTCCAACCAAAGGGATGGGTATTTGAAGCAGGATTACCGAAAACTCCATCTCTCGTTAAACAACCGCTCATCTTTTCCGCGACTCGCGGATCGACCGGAGTGGTCGCAGCATAATCTAAATAAATTGGTAATTTCATCTCTCTCTCCATTTTGACGTCATTCTTAGCTTCGGCGGAAACCCCGTTCGTCATCCCTAGCTGCAGCCAAGAATCCAGGTCCGTTCCGTCATCCCCGCGAAGGATCCAGAATTGATATCTTTCCTGGATTCCAGCAAGAAGCTAAGAATGACGGAAGAAACATACAATCCAAAATAGTCATTCCCGCGTAGGCGGAAACCCAGTCATATAAGTCATTGGCGACTCCTACAGGGACTGGTCATTCCCGCGTAGGCGGGAATCCAGTCTGCTACACCAAAATCGGACGTTCGTGAATTAAGTCATTCCCGCGTAGGCGGGAATCCAGTTTTTGTTTCTGTCGCTCCTTGCACCAATTGTGCAAAGGTGACACCGCTCAAAAAGTTATGCATCACTCGACTGAGATCCGTCCACAATTGCTTGGTCAAACATTCCTGCCCTTGCTGACAACTGCACAATCCTCGGCAATGTGTCTGCTCCAATTCCTTTTCTTCAATCGCATTGATGACGTCTAAAACCGTCAACTTTTGCAGATCTCCAACAATGCTATAACCGCCTCCAGGGCCTCTCGTACTAGTCACCAAGCCGCCATGACGCAATTTTGAAAACAATTGCTCTAAATAGGACTGAGAAATGCCTTGGCGTTTAGCAATATCCACGACGGACACCGGTCCTTTTGATTGATGCAATGCCACATCGAGCATGGCCGTCACGGCATATCTGCGTTTCGTTGTTAGCTTCATCGCCTTCTCCTGAAAAAATTCGCGCAAGGTTGTCATTCCCGACTAATTGAGTCAACTACTCCATCGCGATTCTCGCTTCGGTGTGAGTCCAGTCTTATAAATATATTTATGGATCCCCGCGTAGTGTGCGATAGCGGCACATAGGTAACACTCAGAACGGCACATAGGTAACACTTAAAATTGGCATAACTAGACCACAAAGAGGAAATAGTTATGCCCTGGAAAGAGGAAAGTGTTATGCGACAACGATTGGAGTTGATGAAACAACTATGTGCTTCGGACAGGACGGTACAAGAGGTGTGCGACCAATGGGGAATCAGCC
>JAHJDF010000049.1 GCA_018812595.1 Gammaproteobacteria bacterium | reverse complement strand
TGGCACAAGGTACCCGTGATAATCAACTGTTTTTAACAAACGCTGTTTTTCAAAACGTCACCGTACTTAATCCAATTTATGATTGGTTTAAGAATAATCTTATTCTGATTGCCCCAGACACCCGTTTCAACGCTTTCGAAAAGCTCTTAGGGGACAAAATAAATAACACGCTAGCTCAATTAGATACGGGTATCTCTCGTCTAGGAGAAAAAAGTGTTCCCCTTGAAACACTCCCTAACGAACTCATACAAAAATTGAATGAAAATTTAAAGGAAGGAGAAACAGTTCGAATTATTGGAGGACCATCTGATGAAAAATTTTTAGTTACACGACAAAAAGGCAAATTGATCGTTAAGAAACTAGTTGCTGTCTATCGAAAGATAGACGGAACAGAAATTGAATTTGAAATGTCTCAGGTATCTGACGGATCACGACGTTTAATCGATGTGCTGCCCGCCTTTATTGATCTTTTTTCATCAAAATCCCAAAACGTTTACCTTTTCGATGAAATTGACCGCAGTTTGCACTCTCTTCTGATTCAGAAATTGTTAACACAATACCTTGCGCATTGTTCTGCGACCGCTCAAACACAGTTATTACTAACCACTCACAACCTTTCGCTCATGAATCAACGATGGTTTCGTAGAGATGAGATGTGGGTCACCGAACGTGATTTTTCAGGGAACACCAGCCTCTCTTCGTTTAGCGAATACAAAGACATTCGTTATGACAAAGACATACAAAAAAGTTATCAGCAAGGACGCCTAGGAGGAATACCGCATCTTTATGTGCATGAATCTTGAATAAATTTTTACAGGAGTAACAAAAATGCCCAAAAGAAGAAGGCCGTTTAAAAGACCTCTTGGCGAACGTTCTTATAAAAAATTGTTCTTCATTGCTTCCGAAGGAAGCGTCACCGAACCAAACTATTTCTCCATTTTTAAACAATCAAACCTGATCGAAGTCAGATGTATTAAAAGCAAAAACAGCTCTCCCACACATGTCTTAAACCGCATGAAAAAACATTTAAGAGAAGAGGGGCTGAAAGAATCAGACGAAGCTTGGCTCCTGGTCGATCGAGATCAATGGACAACGCGACAACTCAAACAACTCTACGAATGGTCTAAAAAATCTAATAACTATGGATTGGCTGTAAGCAATCCAAAATTTGAATATTGGTTATTGCTTCATTTTGAAGACGGATGTGACATTCAATCTGCAAACGACTGTTCTAAACGGTTATGTAAATACATCCCCCATTACAAAAAAACTTTTAGTACGCGTTTAATCAACGAAAATAAAATCAAAGATGCGATTAATTGCGCAAGATCACGAGACACTCCACCCTGCGTCGATTTTCCAAAAAACAACGCCACAACCGTATATCGACTGGTCGAAAAATTACTGCCTACAACCAATTTATCTAACGATCATTAGACAAATTTGTCCAATGGGCGCTAGACAAATTTGTCTAATGATCAAAATCAATGGATTTCCTGTTGGAATTCTCAATTGCTACGAAGCTGAATTTCCAGAGTTATCCAGAATTCTGGCCGTTAAAGGAGCCAAATTAATTGTGATTCCAACAGCCGCAGACACGTATTGGAAAATGTATAACGGTCAATGGACGGATGTCAGATACCCCGATATTTCCAAACTTTTGCTGCCTGCTTTTTCTTACGCCAACAACATTTTTATCTCTTACATTAACCATGCAGGTTATGAATTTCTCGGAAAGGATTTTTGGCATTACGAAGGAAATAGCACCATCGTTGACCCACACGGGAAAGTAGTTCTGTCAGCAAATAAAGACCAAGCCACTCTGTTAATTGCAGATGTTGTGCCCAAATACTATGGGCCGACTCATCCTGAAAACGCAAACTACTTACGCGACAGACGTCCACGCTTATATGAAGAACTCTTGAAGACGAAAGTAAAGTTTGACGGTGATCACGTTTATCCTTCATACCCAGAAGGCGAATATATATATCCAGGATTTCCCAAATAAGAGCTACCCAATAGCACAGAAATTTAAATGCAAAATTCCTTATAAATGTCCTGAAGGGACATCATGATATAGCCCAGGGCGAAGCCCTGGGGGAGAGTCACCAAGCACCCAACCCTATTTTTGTATCATACAAAACATTTCTGGATGCCCGCTTTCGCGGGCATGACGACGGAGTAAAACAACTATCTAAGTGGCACAAGGAAAGTCATTCGGAGTTCAAACATCTGGATAACGTATAGATCTCGAGGACGGCCTGAAGATGCGGTGCTAATGGAAGCTCACCTCTTTACACCATCAACATTCCACCATTGACGTGAAGCGTCTGCCCTGTGTTGTAATCCGCCGATGGAGAAACTAAGAATCCAACAGAGGCTGCAATGTCATTTGCAGTGCCCAACCGATTCATGGGAATGCGTGACAAGATAGCGGCTTGTTGGGCTTCGGTTAGTTTGCGAGTCATCGGGGAATCGATAAAGCCAGGGGCTATGCAATTTACCGTTACGCCTCGTGACGCTACTTCGTACGCTAATGATTTTGAAAATCCGATCATGCCTGCTTTGGAAGCCGCGTAATTGGCCTGGCCTGGATTGCCTGCAACGCCAACTACTGAGCTGATGCTAACAACGCGTCCCCAACGAGCTTTTACCATGTCTTTCAAACATGCTTTCGTTACTCGATAAATAGAATCTAAATTAACCGCAATAACCCTTTCCCACTCTTCATCTTTCATCCGCAACATCAAGTTATCGCTCGTGATACCTGCGTTGTTAATCAAAATTTCAATCGATCCGCTTTTTGATTGAATCGATTGAATCGTTTCCTCTATAGAGTCTTTCTTTGTTACATCCATCAAAACCGCATAACCATTCAAACCTTCTGCTTGAAACATGCCATTAATGTTTTCAAGACATTGATCGGTAATACCAGTCCCTACAACCACAGCGCCCATTTTGGCGAGCGTTAATGCGATGACAGACCCGATACCGCCGCTCGCGCCTGTCACTAATGCAATTTTTCCTTCAATCGACATTTCCTTTTCCTCCACTAAGTTAATTGTTCACTCAATGCGACACATTCTAATGAAGCACCAATTCGTTTATTCAAACCCGTTAACACTTTTCCTGGCCCACATTCATACACAGTTGTAATACCTTGTTTTGCCATCATTTCAATCGTTTCGATCCAACGAACAGGAGAGAAAAATTGCCGCACCATCGCGTCACGTATAGCAGCACCGTCTTTGTTCATTGTGACATCTACGTTGTTAATGACGGGAATCTTAGGCTCATGCAAGGTCACTCGATTCAACACTTCTGCAAATAATTCGGCAGCAGATTTCATCAATTGAGAATGAGAAGGAATACTCACCGGCAGTTGCAAAACACGTTTCGCTCCCATAGACCGAGCAAGTTCCATCGCCTCTTTCACAGCAAAGGTATGGCCTGCTATGACAGTTTGCCCTGGCGCATTCAGGTTAACCGGTTCCACTACAACCTCTGACGTTGTTGCTTGCTTGCACACTTCCGTAATTTGATCGTGCGTCAATCCCAAAACCACGGCCATCGCACCCTCGCCTTCTGGAACAGCTTCCTGCATTAAAATCGCTCGAACAGAAACCAGTTGAACGACTTCTTTAAAATCAAGTACTCCAGCCGCTACATAAGCAGCATATTCTCCCAAGCTGTGACCCGCCAAACATTGAGGTTGTTCATCGTGCAAAACGCGCCATACGTTCCAGTAGGCAACATCCGCCACCAACATGGCAGGTTGTGTATAAAGCGTTTGATTGAGTTTTGATTCTGGATCGTTAGAGACAATATTCCATAAGTCGTATTTCAAAACGGCGCTAGCTTCATCAAATAGAGTTCGAACGATTGGATGCTGTTCCGCTAAAGCAGAACACATCCCCACTTTTTGAGAACCCTGCCCCGGAAAAACAACCGCAAAATGACTCTGCATTTTTATTTCTCCATCAATTATTTTGTCATGCCCGCGAAAGCTAAGAATCCAGGAAATAAATAAAAGGAAACTGGATACCCGCTTTCACAGGCATGACTGCGAAACACAAACGTAGAGACGCGATTTATCGCGTCTCTACGTTCTAAATAACAGGCTACCCCAGGTTAGGCCGCCACCAAAGGCTTCCAATAACACTTGGTGCCCTGGTTGGATGCGTCCGTCCTTAAAGGCGCTATCTAATGCTAATGGAATAGATGCGCCAGAGGTGTTGGCTTGTTCACCTACCGTTACGATTACTTTTTCTTTTGGAATAGACAGTTTTGAAATGATGGCATCGATAATTCTTAAATTCGCTTGATGCGGAACGATCCAATCCAAATCTTGAAACGAGTAATGATTATCTTCTAACAAGGAGTTAATGGCTTCTCCCATAGAGACAACTGCATCTTTAAACAGTGCTCGCCCTTTCATTTGTACAAAAGGCCATGCATGAGGAGCCATCTCTGATAACCCCGGCAAACCAGGTGAAACACCGGTCGGTAAAGACAAAAGGTCGCCTTTAGCCCCATCGGCAAACAACTTGCTCGCAATAATGCCCGGCTCGTCTGATCGCTCGATCACAACAGCACCGGCGCCATCTCCAAACAAAACACACGTCGCACGATCTTTCCAATCCACCACTCGAGACATCGTTTCGCTACCAACCACCAACGCTCTTTTCACCATGCCAGAACGCACGTATTGATCGGCAATGCTTAAGGCATAAATAAAACCGGTGCATGCGGCACTGATATCAAAGGCAATACAGGAAGAGATTTTCAACTGTTGTTGTAACTGACAAGCAGTGCTTGGAAAAAAATGTGTAGAGGTGCAAGTGGCGACAATAATTAAGTCGATCGTCTGAGGATCGATGTGATGCAGATTCAATGCTTGCAAAGACGCCTCTGCAGCCATAGATGCAGGTGTTTCGTTCTCTGCAGCAATATGACGACAATGAATGCCCGTGCGTTCAACGATCCATTCATCGGATGTCTCTACGATAGAAGCTAAATCTTCATTGGTGAGTACTTTTTCGGGAAGGTAGGAACCTGTCGCAACGATCTTGGAATAATTCATTTGTTCTCAGCGCCTGCTTTTAATAACTCAGCAACTGTTTCTTCAATCAGCTCAGGCACGTTGTGATCAACTTCTTGGAGAGCGTTTTCGATGGCTTGTTCAAAGCCTTTCACTGTTGTTCTGCCGTGACTTTTAATCACAATGCCGCGCAATCCTAAGAAACTCGCTCCATTATAAAGATCTGGATTTAATCGTTTTTTTATCGTTCGTAATGCAAATAAGGCAAACAATGCGACCAATCGTGTCCAGAAGTTCTTTCTAAACGCTTCTTTAATAATTTTGGTGATAAATTTTGCTTCTCCTTCGATGGTTTTAAGCGCCACATTTCCAACAAAACCATCACACACAATGACATCTGCACGTCCTTTAAAAATTTCATCTCCTTCAACATAGCCGACATAATTTATTTGCTGACTACCTGATAATAATTGGGCCGTTTGTTTAACGAGTTCATTTCCTTTGATGTCTTCTACACCAATATTCAATAAAGCCACTTTCGGATTCTCAATGCCATCGACTGCACGAGCTAACACAGAGCCCATCACTGCAAATTGAAACAGCGCTTTTGGACTGGAATCCACATTGGCACCTAGATCTAAAATATGGACACACTTGGAAGGATTTTGCGTCGGTAACACGCCTAAAATGGCAGGACGATCTACGCCAGACAGTGTTTTAAGCACAAAGTGCGCTGTTGCCATTAGAGCTCCCGTATTTCCAGCGCTGACACACGCTTGTGCCTCTCCTGCTTTGACCAAATTAATCGCCACACGCATGGAAGAGTCTTTTTTATAGCGTAAAGATTGGGAAGGAGATTCATCCATCTCTACAACTTGAGAGGCATGACGACACGTCAAGCGACCGGCTAATTCAGGATCCAAGTGATCCACATACGGTTGAAGCACGGCTTGGTCGCCTACAAGAATAAGATGCAAATTGGGATGCTTTTTTAAAGCATTGATTGAAGCGGGAACAACGATTTGGGCACCGTTATCCCCTCCCATCGCGTCAATCGCGATATTGATTTTAGACATCGGCTCTATTCTTCCTCAGCCTGTTCATCCTTTTGTTTCGATTCGATGACTTGTTTCCCGCGATAATATCCATCTTTCGACACATGGTGTCGTCGATGCATTTCACCCGTTGTTTGTTCTTCTGCTAACGTCGGATTGTTCAATGCAGTATGGGCACGACGCATCCCTCTTCTTGATCTAGATTTTCTACTTTTCTGAACGGCCATGCTTCTCTCCTCGTATATAACTTAAGTCAGGCAAAAAAGGGGCGGATCTTAAAAGTGTGTCTAATGCCTGTCAATTCCGGATGTTGAGTTGCTGTCATTCCTAGCTAAGGCGAGAATCCAGGGCAAGAGACAGAACAAAGAGAAGAGGAAGAGGAGTCATTCCCGCGTAGGCTAAGAATCCAGAAAAATATATTAAATCTGGATCTACATCGAAGCGGGAATGACGGAACGGACCTGGATCCTTAGCTTTCGCGGGGATGACGGTCATGTTCAGAAAAGATTGATGAAAAAAAATGTTGGATCCCCGCTTTCGCGGGGATGACTATCCCAACGTCCCTATACCAAAAACGGAAGACGTTGGATCCCCGCTTTCGCGGGGATGACGGCAAAACTCTTTCGCGGGGATGACGGCAAAACTCTTTCGCGGGGATGACGGCAAAACTCTTTCGCGGGGATGACGATACAGTTGTTAGGCTTTAAGCAGATCGAGAAAATTCTCTAAGACCGGATCCAAGGGGGCGTTAAATTTCAATGAGTGTTCGTAGCCTTCTAAACGCAACGTTACGTATTGGGCATGTAAAAACAATCGCTTACATCCTTTCTGGCGCATCGTTTTATTGAAGTCCTTATCTCCGTATTTCTCGTCTCCTGCGATTGGATGTTCGGCGTATTGCGCATGAACTCGGATCTGATGGGTGCGGCCAGTGAACAATTTCACCTTCATCAATGAAGCAAAACCAAAATCTTTCAATACATGAAATTCACTCAACGCTGATTTGCCCTGTGCTTCTACCGCCGTCACTCGCTCTTTAGCAACCGTTTTGTTTTTCTCTAGTGATACATCGACTCGATTAACCGTTTTTGGCCAACGACCTTTTGTCAAAGCGATGTACTCCTTCGTAACCGCTCCTTGACGAAACGCTTCATGCAACTCATTCAAAACGCTGCGCTTTTTGGCAATCAACAAACAACCGGAGGTCTCACGATCTAATCGATGCACCAATTCTAAGAATGGATCAGAAGGACGCATCGCCCTTAACAAATCAATCAAACCAACGGATACACCGCTACCTGCATGCACAGCCATCCCTGCCGGTTTATTCATAACCAACAAATTTTCATCTTCATACACGATCGCTGAAGTAAGCGCTTGCCTCATTTGAGGGGTTACTGAGATTGCTTCCTTGGGCAACGTTTGTCGTAAAGGAGGTATAGACAACTGATCTCCTGCGCTAACACGATCATGCACTTTGGATCGCTTCCCATTGACCTTAATCGCTCCTTTTCGAATCAAACGATAAATTAAGCCCTTTGGGACCCCTTTCAAAATCTTGATCAAATAATTGTCCAAACGCTGCCCTGTGAATCCTTCTGGTACTTGTTCAATCTGCACGTGACGCTCTTTCAATGGCTGCATATTTGTCCGCCTTACCCCAAAAGGGGTTTTATAATTTTTTTATATAAATCAACGATTTATTTCCGTTACTTTATCCAAAATCAAGGTTAATTCACAAAATTTCGTTTGATGGAGTCCGGGAAGATTGATATAGTTCGCCGCCTTTTGAATGAGGCGATTGATCAACTATCAAAACGCCAACCATCGACGACTCAATGCGCCGATGAAAGAAATCAAAAAGCAAAGTAATTATCCAGCATACGGAATCTCATCGATAGGAAATTTACCAAATCGCTGAACTTTAACCGTCAAACACATCAAATAAAGCTAGGTAATTATAATTTTTATTAACCGCGCTCGCTTTACATAATGCGCAAGTGTTAAGTCGCCATAAAATTGAAAGTGCTTTAAAAAACATGACATTGATCCAGACACAATTGTTTTATCTATCGGGACAACATTCGAATTTCTATTCAGAAAGACCCCCTTATATTTCGGTGAATCATTTTTTGACAATCACGCAACATACGTCGATCAACAAACAGGCAATAACACAACCGCTATTACAGTAAAGTTGTAGCGCCCTAAAAAATGGGTGCAACAATGGAAAGAATTTTAATTAACAACGACAAAATCAAAGAGCAAATCCGAGTCGCTCACATCGAAGGAAACGATCTCTACGATCTTGAAGTTGAATACGCAGAAAAAGAACAAAAAATCGGCAGCATTTGTAATGCCGAAATCATCAGTATCGAGCCTAGCCTTGAAGCCGCCTTTGTAAAATTTGGATCCGGCCGAAACGGGTTTCTTCCCTTAAAAGAAATTGCCGTCGAGTACTTCCCAGAAAAGTTCAGAAATCAAAGAAACATCAGTATTAAAGATGTCTTATTTGAAGGCCAAAAAATCCTGGTCCAAATCAACAAAGAAGAACGCGGAACAAAAGGAGCTGCTCTTTCAACTTATATCAGCCTGGCCGGATGCTATCTGGTCTTAATGCCAAACAATCCAAAAGCCGGGGGCATCTCAAGACGTATCGAAGGCGATGAACGTGGAGAGCTAAGAAACATTCTCGATAATTTAAAAATCCCTGAAGGGATGGGCATAATCATTCGAACAGCCGGCGTAGGAAAATCACTTGAAGAACTCCAGTGGGACTTAGATGTGCTCTTAAATCTTTGGGAAGCCGTCCGACAAGCCAGCAAAAATCACGGAGCTCCTTTCCTCATCCATCAGGAAAGCGATATTGCAATTCGAGCCATTCGAGATCACCTAAGGCCTGATATTGAAGAAATCATTATCGACGACCCTCTCACTTTCGAAAAAGTTCACAATTACATTGAAAAAGTTAAACCAAATCTCGCCGAGCGAGTCACGCTGTATCAAGACGCCGTACCTCTTTTCAGCCGTTTCCAAATTGAAAGACAAATTGACTCCGCTTTACAACGTAAAGTGAAGTTGCCTTCCGGTGGTGAAATCGTCATCGACCGAACAGAAGCGTTAACCACTATCGACGTCAATTCCGCTCAAGCAACAAAAGGTGGGGATATTGAAGAAACCGCGCTCAACACCAACATTGAAGCCGCAAAAGAAATTGCAAAACAATTACGTATTCGTGATTTAGGCGGGTTATTTGTCATCGATTTTATCGATATGGAAACAGACTCCGGAAGAAGCAAAGTGGAGGACTGTCTAAGAGACGCTTTCAAAAACGATCGTGCACGCGTGCAAATGATTCGTATTTCACGATTCGGATTATTAGAAATGTCCCGTCAACGTTTACGTTCTGCTTTGAATGAAGCACATCAAATCATCTGCCCACGATGCCACGGTCAAGGAAGCATACGAAATGTAAAATCACATGCATTGACCATCCTGAACGTCATCGAAGAAAAAGCGTTGAAAGAAAAACCAGCACAAATCCACGCACAAGTACCTGTGAATGTGGCAACTTATATGCTCAACGAACAACGCTCTGCTCTTGAAAAAATTGAGACGTTGTACAAAACAAATCTCTTTATCATTCCAAATCCATACATCGATACACCCGAATACCACATTCGATACATAGGCACGAGCGGTGGAAAAGGAAACACATCTGCTGCCAGCTTTGAACTGCTGACCGCCCCTAAAATCGCTTTCGAACCTGAAACACAAAAAGAAACCGTGGTAAAAGCAGAGCCATTTATCAAACACATTGTGCCTACAAAGCAAGCTCCAACTAAAAAACGTAAAAAACCAAGCAGCTTAATAACATTTTTGAAACAGCTTTTTTCTCAGAAGAAAGAAACAGAAAAACACACAAACAACACGAGAAGAACAACTTCACGCCCTTATAAAAGGCCTCAGCAAAACAGAAGGAATCCAAACACTCGAACCGGGGGGGCGCAAGGAAACTTTAGAAAGCCTTCTTCTCGCACACCCAACAGACCGCTGAGAAAAAGACCTGTGCGACAACAAAATATAGACGCGAAAGAAGAAAGGAATCCAATCAAAAATCAAATCGTATCTCAGCAACCGAAAACAACGACTCGACCAACAGAAACAAAACCTATCCCTCAAAAAACAGAAGCAGTGACGCCTCAGAAACCAGTTGTAAGTCCTGCCGTTCAAAAAGAAGATAAAAAAGTCGTAACAAAAAAATATCAATTTCAGGAAGCTGCTCCTGAAAATTATGAAATGGTCGAAACCAAGAAATAACTGTTAAAACGCGATAACCCTTAATTCACCACTGTAGCAACTGTGCCGTCATTCCCGCCTGCGCGGGAATGACAGAGCGGATCTGGATTCACAGCGAAGCGGGAATGACGCCCGCTTTCGCGGGGATGACGATGGAGCAGACACAATTCATCGCGTCTCTACGAAAAAACTATTATTTCCTCTAGAATAGCTGCTTTTTTGAACCCTCGAGAGCAATAGGATATTCAATATGAGATTACTGCTAGTAGAAGATGATGAAATTCTTGGCAGCGGTTTACGCGAAGGACTCAAACTGCTCGGTTACACGGTTGATTGGATCAAGGATGGTTTGACAGCTGAAAGAACTTTGTCACAACAAATATTTGATGTAGTGATTTTAGACATTGGACTGCCAAAAATTTCCGGTTATGAACTACTCGCTCGCATCCGTAAAAAAGGCATCGAAGTACCTGTTCTCATTATTTCTGCTAACGATCTTGTTTCCGAAAGAATCAAAGGACTCGATTTGGGTGCAGATGACTACCTGGCCAAACCAATCGATTTAGATGAATTAAGTGCACGCCTTCGTGCTCTACAACGCCGAGGGAAAGGACGTGCCATTCCTGTCATCACTTATGGAGATCTCATCTTAGACCCCGCTTCTCACTTGATTACTTATAAAGATGAAGTAATTACTTTACCCAGACGCGAATTCGCATTGCTATTAAAACTACTAGAAAACACGGGCCATGTGCTTTCTCGAGATTATTTATCAAAAGTGCTCTATGGCTGGGATGAGGAAGTCGATAGCAACGCGCTAGAAGTACACATTCATAATCTAAGAAAGAAATTCGGCACTGACTTTATAAGAACCATTCGAGGCATCGGATACATCATCGACAAAGAGAACCAATTAGGAACAAAAATAAAGAGTTCCAGTTAAGGGCTTTCTCTATTCATTTGTTTAGCGCTAAACGCTGGAAAACCAGATTATGAAATATTCAATTAAACGATTTTTACTCGTTAACTTGTTAGTCATCATTACTCTGTCGTCTGCCCTCACGGTCGTTAGTAATTATTTTCTAGATGATTTTGACATAAAACACCAACTCGACTCCCCATTAGTAAAAACTACAAATTTGATTGAACAGCTCTTAATAAAACAAAAGGGTACCAACCACGATCTAAACGCTCTGATTCCCACAGTCAGAAACAGTCTAGAAAAATGCACGTTCGCTCTTGAATCCTCTGAACAATTGCAATTTTCAGTTTGGAACAAGCAAGGAAAACTCATAATCAGTTCATCAAAAGACATCATTCACCCAGTAAAACAACTCGGTTTTTCAACCATTAAGCATCATCAGCTCACTTGGCGGGTTTACACGAAATACAATCATGATCTAAAAGTCACAATCGCAGCAAAAGAACCCTACGACTTTCGCGATCAATTAGAAAAGCGGATCTCGTGGGATAATTTACTTGTCATATTATGGATCTATCCGGTTTTGGCGTTCTTGATATGGATCACGGTCACTAAAGGTTTAAATGGGTTGCATCAACTGTCTAAAAAAATATCGAAACGCAATGCCACCGATTTTTCACTTTTGCAGTTAGAAGGTATGCCGCTTGAAATTCAACCGGTCATCGATGCGCTCAACAAACTTTTCGAAAGATTAGACGCAGAATTTACGCGGAATAAACGTTTTGCTTCCGATGCAGCACATGAATTAAGAACCCCTCTTGCGGCATTAAAAACTCAAACACAAGTGGCATTACTCACCACGGATGAACAAGAAAAGAAAAAGATTCTTAAAAACATTGTATTGAGTGTCGATCGACTCACTCACGTGGTGCATCAACTCTTAACGATGAGTCGTCTCAGTAAAGAAGACACCATTCAAAACATCACACAATTTGATCTTGCTCAATTAGCAGCAGAAGTCATTGCAGAAATTGTGCCAAATGCGCTCAAGAAAAATATCAACATAGAACTCATAAAAGATCGCACGCCCTCTATCATTGAAGGCAACCATGTAGGATTATCCATATTGATCAGAAATCTCGTCGACAACGCGATTCGTTATTCTCCAGAAAACAGTTTCGTCAAAGTAATACTCATAAATCATCCAAGCACAGTCACTTTAAAAGTGATAGATAACGGCCCCGGCATACCGGATGAGTTACGCGAAAGAATCTTCGAACGCTTCTATCGAATTCCAGGAACCCAAGAAATCGGTAGTGGTTTAGGCCTTTCTATCGTGAAACAAATTGTCGATTTACATCATGCGCGAATACATCTTGCAAAAACGAACAACTGTTTTGAGATAGATATCGTTCTACATAAAAAATTACCGTAATCGCCGCCATGATTGGATCAAAGAAGTAACAACCCTTTGTTGCTTACACGAATCCGGAGTTTCATTGAAATCATGTTTCAAAAAAGTCGCCTGTACTAATACGTCACTCAATCCATTCTGCAACGGATATCGCAACGTCATTCGTTCATACTGCAAACACGAAGCTGTTTGCAACGGTTCAACGACGTACTGAAAAGCATGATTTTGATAACGGCTGTGACACGTCGCTGATGATTCCCAAAACGCATAAGACCGCTTCGTTAATTCGTTAGAAGATACCTTCAACAAACAAGACTCTGTACGTTGCATACTGTTTTGGATCGTCTGTTTTAAAGTAGCATTTATCAGCGAAAGTCGATCTTCTCCTTTCATAAAGTTATGAGCCATCTTCACTTGTAAAAAACCCACCTGCAACATAGTAAGAATTAATGCTGTTATCAAAGTCGTAAGCAACAAGGTGGTCACTAAAATAAAACCACGCACCGTCTGTTTATGAAAACTCATCTCCTACACCCTATTTGGTAACAAACTAAAAAATCGGATGCTGCGATACAACCGACGATCTGAAGGCTTTATTTTTTTTCCGCCGAAAAAATAGGCTTTTGGAGCAATTAATGGAGCACTATTAGAACAAGCCAACAACTCTATATTGAGAGCAACAACCCGTTTTCCTTCTTTGATCTGCTCAGGAGATATGCTGAACAAAACACGATGAGCATCTAATGCGAGCGGTGTAATGCGCATATTGATAATCCCCTCTATTAATTCCGTAGAACTTTTACTCTCATTCTTTAAATACAAACCGTATATATCGTCTCCTTCTTGATTAGATCGCCCTGTATCTTTGATATAAAAAATTTCTGTTTTTAACTGCCCCACTTCCGATCCAATAGGAAAATCATCTTGCACTCGACGAGGGAGATAAAGTGTTTGTATTCCTCTATTCACAGAGACATGACGAATAGAAAATTCCACGCCGTGCAAACAATCCACCAACATAGCGTCTTTATTTTTTTTTAAAGAGGAAAGTTCCGAAACAACAACACGATCTCCTCCATTAAAAGATCTAAGTAACGAGGCGCTCTCCTGATCTAAATAATGTACGACAAGAACATCCGTATTTTTACGCGGGTAAATATGAAGGTCGTCTGGTAAAGCAGGACTCCAATGTCCATCCGCTCCTGAACACACACGAGTAAAGTTATTCGCGCTCAACGAGTTATACGCAGACACGCCAACTTTTTTTATATTCAGATCATCAAGACGGGCGCACCCAGAGAATCCCGAAAATTGAATTCCGTGCCTCAATTGCTGCACAGCGAAACGCAAATTCTCTTGCGTTTCTGCTAAAGCAAAATGAATACGAGCGGTATGACGATAAGTTAAAAATGCATCGAAAAAAACAGACAAACAGATCAAACCAATTACAAGCACACACAAGATTTCGATCAGCGTATAACCCTTGTTTTGCATACCTCTTTGTCCACACAGCTAAAACTGACGCTCCACACAATCACGCGCTTTTTCTCGAGCTGTGTGACACAGCCAAAGCGGTTGTTTTGTAGAACGCCAAGAAACAACAGCAACACGCTGACCTTCTCGTGACATCAAACTTCCTTTTCCATCCGGCAAAAGGATCGCAACATCTTGTTCCCATTGAGACACAAGCTGACTCAAATTGTTCGGTTGCAATGCAAACAAACACCCCACCTCGTTTAATTCCTCACTCGCAATAGTTTGTTTCCATGCTCTGTCATTCGCCGCCTGTGCAATCCACAAAGCATCAGCAATCCCCAGAAAAAGAATCGCTAATAAAGTCATAGCTATTAACACTTCGAGTAATGTAAATCCGCCCAATAAGCTCCGCATAAAACACCGTTTCAGCAACAACGAGGACGAACGATAGAAAGAAAAGAAAAAGAAAATAAGCGTAGAAAAGACGTGAAAATGAGAATACAGATTTTTATAAAAACAAGATGCCCGCGAGAGCGGGCATGACAGGCAAAAGATAATCTATTTGCCAAGGGTTAAATGAAGAGCCTTTCAATAAAAGGCTCTTGGTTCTACTACGATTTAGGATTGACATACAAATGCAAATCACCGGATTGAAAATCGACAGGATCTGCATAACACCTAAAGCCCGATAACTTACTAGCAACATACAAACCATCTTGTATATAGTCATTTAACTGCAGGGTTCCATCCGTATTCACATCAACATAAGCATGTGAATCGCACACGGTCGTTAAAGAAGAATCATTCAAAAACAAACTGGTTTCTAGTACGCCCATTTCACTTTGAGTAACATAATTTTTAGCCTGTATTACATAGTGAATCGTATTATGGGCAGCAACCACAGTCCCTTGAGGAAACAATAAATCAGGCATTCCTTCACCGCCCCACATTGGTCCAATTTGAAAAGCCTGGTTTGTATTATTCGTAACATAAAAATCAAAAGACTTGCCTTTCCAACTTATTGGATTAGCAAAGCCTTGCACACTGAATAGGCTCAATATCGCAATCAAAAAGAATTTTGTTTTCATACTATTCTCCCAAATAAAAATTATAAAAAATCACGAACATCACCAGCACCTTCTCGAACAACCTGTGGATGATCATCTTGCATATCAATAATAGATGTAAAATCCAATTTTCCAACTCCGCCGTCTATCACCAAGTCCACAACCTTTTCTAACCGTTGATAGATCTCATCAGGATCGATGAAAGGATATTCCTCATCCGGTAACTGAAGGGTCGTGCTCAAGATCGGTGCAGCAAATGTCTCTAGCAAACTTTTTACAATGGCATTATCAGGTACACGAACACCAATCGTCTTACGTTTTGGATGTAACAAACGACGAGGCACTTCTCGTGTAGCCGTTAATAAGAAAGTGTAAGCACCAGGGGTATGTGCTTTCAACAGCCGAAATGCCGTATTACCCACTTGCGCATACGTCGCAATTTCAGACAAATCCCTACACACCAATGTAAAAAGATGATGCTCGTCTAAATGCTTAATTCTACGAATACGTTCCAATGCCTGAGCATCCCCTAGCTGACATCCCAATGCGTATCCCGCATCGGTTGGATAGACAATCACCCCTCCATTTTGTAATACCTCTATCGCATCTTTGATTAATCGCATTTGTGGATTTTCAGGATGGATATGTAGAAATTGCGCCATGATTTGTTCTCCTTTCTAGCAATACCGTCATGCCCGCTTTCACGGGCATCCAGAAACCTAAATTTTCTAATTAAAAACAGGCCACAAGGATACAGCGCCTAAGACGATGAACAACACAGCAGAGGCTTTATTTAAAATGAGCAAACTATGTGCTGTTACCCGTGATCGAAAACACACAACTATCAATGTAAACCCCAACCACCAAATAGCAGCGCCCAAACCAACCCCTAGTGAAATAGTGATGATGTCGAAAAGTGTGGAAGTCGTGCGATGCACGCCTAATGTGGCAAACAAACCCATGTAACCGACAATTCTGACGACGAACGGCAAGGAGATAACGACACCAATGAAAAACATTTTAAAGGAACGAATAGCCGCTGCATGCTTAGGAGTAATCGTCGTAGAAACCTTGGCACGAAATAAAAGGTACGCCATCACAAATAAAACAACAGCGCCCATGAGACTGAACCATTTAGGCTCAATATGCGAAGTGACGGCAGGCAAAACGAATGCAAGCGATGCGAACACTCCCCAGAAAATTTGCACAAGCACCACACCTATTGCAAATACAACACCACTGAACCAATTATTTTCGAGGATGTAGTGCAAACACAAAATAATGCCGGTGATACTCGTAAAGGCATAAATAAAACCAGCAACCGTTGATTGTCCAAGTAATATCGGTACATTCATGCGCCTTTCCTCATAGATCTAAATTCAAAAAATCATTATGCAATTCTTTTACGACTTCATTCCCATCCTAATTTTCTTCGCTGCTTATAAATTTTTTAATATTTATATCGCAACCACCACCGCAATGATCACATCAGGGCTACAAGTGTTGTTTCATTGGTACAAACATCGCACGTTCGAAAAAATGCAACTCATCACGTTTATCGTCATTCTATTGTTAGGCGGCGCAACGTTGTGGTTACACAATCCGATGTTTATTAAATGGAAACCTAGCGTGATCTACTGGTGCTTCGCCATCATTTTTTTGGGAAGCCAATATATCGGACAGCATCCATTTATCTATCACGTCATGGGAAAACAATTGGAGCTGCCTCGCCGAGCCTGGGAAACATTGAATTTAAGCTGGGTAATCTTTTTTGTCTGCTTAGGCATTGCCAATATCTATATTGCTTATCATTTCAGCACCAATACATGGGTTGATTTCAAACTTTTTGGCACGCTTGGAGGCACATTATTGTTCGTCACAGGACAAGCAATTTTCTTGGCGAAACATGTTAAAGACGCTTAAGCCATCTTCCATTCCATCCCCATCGTCATTTAATTCTTTCGTCATTCCCGCGAAAGCTAAGAATCCAGAAACAAGAAAAAAAAATATTAATTCTGGATCCTTAGTTTTCGCGGGGATAACGCTAACCAAAATAATGTCGTACTTGTTCTGCTGTCAGTAAAAACACGCCGTCACCGCCGCGTTCAAATTCCAACCAAGTGAACGGAACCTCTGGAAATAAAGCTTCAAGCACTTCTTGTCCTCCCCCTACTTCAACCACCAAAATGCCACGCTCAGAAAGATAAGCAGACGCCTGCTGTAAAATTTTAACGGCCAAATCCATTCCGTTTTTTTCCGCAAGCAATGACATTTCCGGTTCGTGTTTAAATTCATCCGGTAATTCCGACATTTCATCGGCACTAACATAAGGAGGATTACTCACAATCACGTCATACCGCTTTTCCTCTTCAATACCTTCGAACAAATCAGATTTAATTAATCGCACTTGTTCTTGAAGTTCATGTTCTTCAATGTTTTTAGCAGCCACCGCTAACGCATCATCACTCAACTCAATCGCATGCACTTGTGCCTTTGGAAAATATTTTGCACAAGCAATCGCAATACAGCCTGTGCCCGTACACAAGTCCAGAACGGAATGAATTTCATCAGGCCGTATCCAAGGAGAAAATTCATTTTCGATCAATTCAGCAATAGGAGATCGAGGAACAATCACTCGTTCATCTACATAAAAAGGAAGTCCTGCAAAGTACGCAACGTGCGTTAAATAAGACAACGGTTTGCGCGTTTGAATACGCTCGGTTGCTAAACGGTCAATCGCTTGAAACTCTTCATCAGTGATCAGACGCTCAAAATAGTCCTCAAAAGGCAGCGCTAATGTGTAGTAGACAAGCACCACAGCCTCATCGAACGCATTGTCTGTCCCATGCCCATAAAACAACCCCGCCGCCTCAAACCGCACCGCCACATCTTCAACGACTTCCATCAATTTTTTCTGTTTCACTACAACCACCTCTCATTTGATTTTTATCCACTCTCGCACAGTTTGCGAGAAACGACGCGTTTTATCAGCAATTCCCGGGCTGATTAGAAATTAGCTTATTCATCGACCATTTCGTTCTTTTTGGTTGTGTAACGTTCTTTCTGTAAATTTGAATTTGGTGTGATTTGCCTTCTTAGATAGAGGATCTGCTAGCCAATCCTCTATCTAAGAAGGCAGGCCAAAGTTAATCTCTTACTTTTGATACCTAAATCAACAAGAAGGAAAAAAACAATGGCCATGCCCACACAAAATAACAAATTATCCGAAGCCGTGGAACTCATTACCGAACATGGTGTTAGGAGCAAATAAAGTGTCTAAAGTGGTCCCCCAAAACTAGACAGTAAAGAGGGGTTAATGAAGATGTTAAAATTTCTCCCAATAGAGGAGAAAAATGATGAATGGAGTTATCAGGAGAAAGTTTAGTCCACAGGAAAAAC
>JAHJDF010000048.1 GCA_018812595.1 Gammaproteobacteria bacterium | reverse complement strand
CTTGTCCCAATCATAAACTCCACCCATTATTACTCCTCCTAAAAAGGAGATAATATCAGGATCGTGAGAATGTTTCTTGCCCCGAGGTATATCTTCCAACAAGCTATTTGGAATGTAATTTACCCGGTGGTGATAATAGTCCCTGTTCTTTTTGGCAAACACCATTCCGGTCTCTTGTGCGGTCCTGGCAAATTCTGTCTTTACATGCGGGGTAGATAGCTGCCCAAGAATTGTATCCGAGATAAAAGAGGTGTTTGAGGCATTAACCTTATCCATAAATCGCTGCTTATTTATGTAGCCGGAAATGTATTCGCCGGGATTAAAGAGCATATGTGTGTATAATGGAACTATGCCTGCCTCAACCATTAGCTCGCTTGCATATTCCATATCTTTTATGGTTTCACCCTTCTGTGTCGCCTCAACTGCGCTTGAGGTAAAGCTCTCTACCCCTATTTCTATACCTACACAACCCGACCTTTTCATCAGCGGCAATATCTCTCTATTCTTTAGGACATGGGATGACCGGGTCAATCCACACCATATTATATCTAAGTTCCTTGACAATATTTCATTACATAGCTGGGTAATATGTTTTCCATTCATCATTAAATTGTCATCCCAAAAATGGAATTTGTCGATCCCTAACTTCTCTATCGCCAGTTCCATCTCATCTACAATTACCCCGGGGCTGCGCCACCTTACCTTTCTTTTCCATATTAAAGGCGAGGAGCAGAAAGTGCAGTTATACGGACATCCGCGCGAGCCCATAATCGGCAGCCTTAAGCCGCCGGTCACATGCATAGGAGCATCATATTTTGACATGTCGCAGGCTAAGTCCCAGGCTGGAGGAGGTATCTTATCCAGATCCTCTATAAACTCTCTGGCTTGAGCAAACTTCAACTTCCCATCCGATAAATAGGCAAGTCCTCTAATATTTGCAATGTCTTCGCCCCTGTTTATATGGTCGATTATCTCTACAACAGCTTCATCGCCCTCACCTATGACCACATAATCACAGTAATTTACCACCTCTTCCGGTTTTAAGGTCGGATGAACTCCGCCATGTATTATTGGCCCGTCAAAACCATTCTTTCGCAGCAGTATTGACAATTCATAAGCGGTTTCTGACTGAACGGTCCAGTATCCTGTCAAGACCATATCAGGAGAAAATTTTTCAGTCTCATCTAATAGCTCAAGAACGCTATAGTTATTAATCTGCCCATCAATAAAATTTATTTCAATTTCAGGAAATCTTTCACGAAGACAGGCACCAACAATCAATAGGCCTAACGGCAGGGTCTTTTTATGCCTTATATTGGCAATGGGAAATGTAGGGTGTATTAAGGCAACTCTTTTTATCTTTCTTGGTTGGAGATCCTTGTGGATAAATTTCTCACTGGTTTCGGCTAAAACTCTCTTTTTGTATTCTGGCGCATGAAATCTATCTTTAATTATCTGAATATAGTCATCTTCTTCATAGAGTGGAATTATCTGGCTGGATGGAATCTGCCTGTACAATAAAAATCTGACTATTTCGCCCTGAAATGCATGTGATGAGATAATTATCATTTCCCTATTTTTGGAACTCAAAGAATCGGGAGATACAACTTTTCTACCATTATATCCAGAGGTTTGTGAAACAGTAGATTTATCAATAAAGAAAGATAGATCGTCTATTTTTCTTTTATAACCTTCCAATAGATTATTAGTATGTGTACCAGTGCCATAAATGGCATACTTGACCCCCTTGTTTTCAAAATCTGTTATCATGTTTTGGAATTTATCCTTTACCTTTTTAAAGGTTCTGGTTTTGTAAAATGTGGGACTTAACATGGGTCTTTCCTCCTCTTCTTTATTTTATGATATGGAATAGTAACAAATTTTATGGTAAAACATATTATCCAGGTAAGAATTATCCTTAACCCTGAGACTAAAGTTGTTTCCAAAGAGATTTTTATGGGACTCAGTTCACCATTGGCGTTAAAACTGTATTTAAATTTAGCTGGGGCAAAAACTGAAAACAGGTCTAATTGAAAATACCCCTCACCACCCACATTCATATAGGGAACAATTAATAGATCAGGGTTTATTCCTCTTAACGATTTATACAACTTTATGCCCGTAGTAAAGATATTGAAGAAACCATCTGGAATAATAATCTTCTTTTCGTTTTCGAAGATATTGCTCAGTAAATTATAAGAACCTTCTTGTACAATCAAATAACATTTGGCCTCTTTAAAATATTCATTAAATAATTTAAAGGCTCGCTCAATATGATAATCTCTGGCACTACGAAATATTACTATTTTTTTTATTGGGTAGTCTACGATTAAATTACTTGTAATCAATTCATTTTGTTCAAAACCCCACCCATAAATGGCGTTTTCAAATTTATAAAAGTTGTTTGAGTAGCATATCTTCTCTTTTAATCTTCTCTCAAGCAATTTCAATTTATCTAAGGATTTTTTAGGACTTATATTGCAAAATCTAATCTCCTCAAAATAATCTAACTCATCTATTCTTTGTCTTAAATTAATCAGTTCATTTACAAAATATTCAACATTACTATTGTTTAAGATTGAGATTAATTGTTCAGGAATTAATATAATGCCAATTTTTTTAGTTGAGAACAACTCAAGGGATTTAATGATACTGATGTTTTGCTTTAAGTATTCATATTCATAAATTACTCTATACTTTATCTCTCTCATTATACTCCTAAAGAGTCAAACACCTTTTTGTAATTCTTGGGCACTATCTTTTTCCAGGAAAATTTTTGCTCGACCCATTCCCTGCCGTTTTTGCCCATCAAAATTCTTTCATCTTCATTGTCTAATAGATATTCAATCTTTTGGCTTAACTGCCTGGCGTCCCCATTCTCAAATATAAAACCATTATATCCATCTCTTACCGTAGTCTTTAATCCCCCCACATCTGAGACAATGGCCGGTATGCCTGTAGCCATTGCCTCCAAAGATACCATCCCAAACGGTTCATCCCATATTGACGGCACTACACAGATATCCATCTGCTGATATAATTTGTACATAGAATGGTATGGGAATAATCCGAGTGAAATAATATTTCCAGCTTTCCCCTTTTGCAGATTATTAACATAAACCTCAAAGTCACCTCTTTTAGAATTTAATAATTCAATGGCCTTGATAAAGACGCTATAACCCTTTCTTAAACTGTGGGTATTGCCAGGCATAAAGATTCTTTTTTTTCTATTTAAGACAGGAATTCGTTCTTTATACTTAAATAGGTCAGCATTTACTCCACCAGGCATGACGAAGCAATTTGGATTAATAGACTTGATTATCTTAGATATTAGCTCATTATAACATATTGTCGCATGACATTCTTTTAAATTATTGATCAATCTTGGGTGATAATTAGGCAGGAATCCAAATGCTCTCATAAATTCAACATCATAATTTGAAAATTTCCGTTTATTGTAATCCTTTCCATATTGGTCCAGCCAACAGTCATAGCAGAGGTCAGGATTACTTAAGAAATCGTATCCACAGTTTTTGCCATCTTTCATTCTTGCTTCTGTAATACATAATAATTCATAGGCAAAGAATCTCAGAACTGTTTTGTAATTAGATAAGATGTTTAATAATGGGCTTTTAAGAAAGTATCCATCCCCAAGCATGACAATATCTGGATGGATAGATTCAACCTTTCTTAATATCAACTTACAAATATTTTTTGGGGAAAAATTTATGCCTGTGAACGGGATTTTTTCTACTTTAAAAGGTATATGATTAAATGCAGTTAATCCTCGTTGTTCATATTCGGGCACAATAAATGTAACTTCATGGCCAAGACTTACCAATTCAGTTGCCGTTTCGTATAAATCTACCCATGATCCTCCCTTAGGGGGCCAATTAAAAACAGTATCAATGATCGCGATCTTATTCATTTAGATATTCCTTTGCCTTTCTGTGGTCAGGGACGATATTGAGACATTCTTCAAAGTGGTGCTTTTCCTTTTCCCCAAGTTCTTTATAAATACATCCTAAGTAAATTTTATAATCCTTAGCAGGCCCACCCAATATCTTATTCCTGCCGCAAATCTGCCGCAAACTTTATTATCCCAAGCGGTAGCGAACTCCCCGGCCAATACCTTCTCTCTTAACTATTCCCAGGTTGATTAAATGATTCAAGTACCTGTTGGCTGTATCCCGGCTAACATCAAACATGCCGGTCACATCACTACTGACTATCCTGCCCTTCTCT
>JAHJDF010000047.1 GCA_018812595.1 Gammaproteobacteria bacterium | reverse complement strand
GAAATAAATGATTATGCAAGAGAGCATCTTTTTACTGGTGTGCCGAATGATATTACGACCAAAGCTTTCTACGATTTGATTCTCACAATGTTTAAGAAGAAAAAGATCTCGATCAAAGAGTGGGAGAGTTATTTGCCTTTAAGCCTGTTAAACCAAGACCCTTTTTACGAAATCGTTCACAGAGAAAAAGACTTTATATTTTTGAAAGAAATGTCTTTAGATTTTTATAAAGATCTCTCTATGTATGCCTGGCATAAAAAAGCCTTGCAAGAAGTCATCGCGGTAATGCAAGAGACGCGATAGATCGAATTTCTACAATCTTTTACAGTCATTCCTAGCTGCGGATCCAGTCCTTTATTTTCCGAATCCCCCGCTTTCGCGGGGATGACGATGAGATAGATGAGTTATGTGCAGGACTGCCTACATCATTTCCCGATACAGAACTTCGAGAAGATTTCGCCTAGTAAATCGTCTGTTGTGAATTCGCCGGTGATTTCTGATAGGGCTTTTTGCGCTTGGTGAATGTCTTCGGCACATAATTCGTATGCTGCATGATCGCTTAATTGCTTCTCTGCACTCTGAATCAAACGATGCGCGCGTTCTAATGCATCCATGTGTCGTCGCCTTGCAAGAATCAAACCGCCCGACGTTTCTGTACCCATTAATTTGTTCTTGAGATATACCCTTAATAAATCCAGTCCTTCCCCTGTCTTCGCTGAAAGAAAAATCACTGCTCCATCTTCATGCTGAATC
Source organism: Gammaproteobacteria bacterium (assembly GCA_018812595.1). GTDB lineage: Bacteria > Pseudomonadota > Gammaproteobacteria > UBA12402 > UBA12402 > JAHJDF01. Next base: position 4,149 of record JAHJDF010000047.1, on the reverse strand, counting down.
ATCTCCGCAGACTTACCCGCCAGATCTATTTTGTTTTTAACAATCGTGATGGATTTTTGATGAAAACTGGATCCCCGCCTTCGCGGGGATGACGAAGAGGGCTGCGGGGATGACGAAGAGGGCTGGTTGCAACAATTCACCAAATATTCAGGCCAAATTTTCTGGATCTCATTTTCAGGATGTTTGGTTTCATCCACGACCAACAAAATCTCATCCGCCTCTTTTATTTCTTTCCATGCCCTTTTTATTCCTTCTTGTTCGATCGCGTTTTCCGTTGACTGCAATCCAGCAGTATCGATCACATGAAGAGGCATGCCTTCAATGTGAATATATTCCCTCAAGATATCCCGCGTTGTCCCAGCAACAGCCGTCACGATAGCTGCTTCCTTTCCACACAAACTATTCAATAAACTGGATTTGCCTACATTCGGTTCGCCAGCAATCACGATGCTTTTCCCTTCCCTTAAAACCGCTCCTCTTTTTGAAGTCGATAGTATGGAATGAATATTCTCGAATATCGTTTTAAGAGCATTTCGCATCTCTGAAATCTCAAACTCATCAATTTCTTCTTCTGAAAAATCAATGGCTGCTTCCACTCGTACTCGCAACTCAATCAATGCTCGAATTAACCCTTTAATCTTTTCTGAAAATTCCCCTTGCAATGAATGCACAGCCAACTGTGCTGCTTCTTCCGTTGTAGCATCGATCAAATCAGCAATGGACTCTGCTTGCGCTAAATCGATTTTCCCGTTTAAAAACGCCCGTTCTGAAAACTCCCCCGGTCGCGCCATCCGCGCTCCAAGTTTCAGAATGCTTTTAACGATTCGATCTAAAGCAACAGGACTTCCATGCGCATGCAGTTCAAGGACATCTTCACCCGTGAAAGATTGTGGCCCGTTGAAAAACACGGCAATGCCTTGATCGAGAACGTCATCGGTTTCGTTATAAAAAGAAGAAAAATAGGTGTATCGAGGTTTTAGCGTTTTCTTAGTAATCGATTTTGCAATCGCCTGGCTTTGTGCTCCTGAGACTCGAACAATGCCAACACCGCCACGCCCGGGAGGCGTTGCAACGGCAACGATTGTTTCACTGGAATCTGATTTCATCGTACAAAAGTTCTCTGTAGGAAATAAAAAGTTAAGTACATGTTTAAGTATAGTCATCCCCGCGAAAGCTAAGGATCCAGAAGATAAATCCTGGATCCTTAGCTTTCGCGGGGATGACAGTTTGGCGCAGGTATGACGTTCTGACGCTATTTCTTTTTCTTCACATTCTTCACATGCTCGTACCGACGCATGATGTAGTACTGCTGTGCCACAGAAAGAACGTTGTTTACCAACCAATAAAGCACTAATCCCGAAGGGAAATTCAAAAAGAACACCGTGAACATGACGGGCAAAAACATCATGACTTTCGCTTGCGTAGGATCAGCCGGTGCTGGGCTTAATTTCTGTTGCACAAACATGCTAATGCCCATCAGTACGGGCAAAATGTAGTAAGGATCTTTCGCGGAAAGGTCATGAATCCAAAAAATGAAAGGCGCTTGACGCAGTTCCACACTGCTCAACAACACCCAATACAAAGCAAGAAAAACAGGTATTTGAATCAAGATAGGTAAGCAACCGCTCAGAGGATTAATTTTCTCCTTTTTATAGAGCTCCATCATCGCTCTACTAAATCCTTGTTTATCTTCTCCATACCTTTCTTTCAGCGCTGTGATGCGAGGTTGTAACTTCCGCATGCCAGCCATAGAGCGATAACTGGTGGCAGAGAGGTGATAGAAAGCAAGCTTGATTAGGATGGTGACGATAATGATGGACCATCCCCAGTTGCCTACTATGTTATTGATGTGTTTGAGTATCCAAAAAATAAAATTAGCCAATAAAGAAAGTATGGCAAAAGAACTGTAATCAACGGCTAATGACAAATGCGGTGCCAATGTTTTTAAGCGATCTGAAATTTTAGGACCCGCGTAAAATTTCGAATGAATATCAACTGTTGCATTGGGCTCTAAAGATAGCGTCGGCCCTATCATGCCTGCTGTATAAATGCCGTTCGCGTTCACGCGGCTGTAATAATGATAATCACTTTTTGAATCAGGAATCCAAACGCTCAAAAAATAATGCTGCAGCATTGCCAACCATCCGCCGGTTATATTTTGGTGAATGGGATTGTCGCTTAGCTTACTTAATGACACTTTTTTATAAGGTTTACTTGGACTTGAAAAAGCAACGTCCGGGGTTAAGTGCATTCTAAAAAATCCGCCCTTTTCTTCCGGGGCGGTTCGATTGATCTGCATAAAATAATTTCCAGACCAAACACGATTTGATGCGTTCTTGATATTCACTTGAACCTGGACATCGTATTTATTCGGTTCAAATATAAATTGTTTTGTAACAAGCAAACCGCTTTTACCGTTTGCTTTCAAAGTAACGACAAGCTGCTTTTGATTTTTGTTTAAAGCGAATGTTTTTTGTGTTGTTTGAAATTGCAGCAAATAAGGTGTTTCTGAGTTGCTTGGAATAATTCCATTTTTCGCTATGTAAAAATTCGAAGGGGTATTGTCGAGTAATACAAAAGGTTGGTCGCTTTTTATTTCTTTTGGATATTTTGGCAACGCGACCTTGACGATGTTTCCACCTAATTGATCAATCCAGACAGATAAAACATCCGTATTTACTTTAACAACCCTATCTTCAGGAACTTCTTGTGCCTTTTGTGTAAGAATTTTCTTTGATTGAAGCCTTAATTCAGCAGGGTTGGAAGCTGTTGAACTTGTACTTTGAGAAGTTTTATAAGCAACTGCCGCATCGTTTGTTGTCTTCGGAGAATGCTCTAAAACCCATACATTCCATAACGCTAATCCAACAATAATTAACGCTGCATAAAGGAAATATCTAATTTTATTCATAACACCTTCACTTTAATTTTTCAGGAACAAGATCTACTCCACCCTCATTCCATGGATGACATTTTAAAAGACGTTTTAGACTCAAATACCCCCCTTTCATGCATCCGTGTTTTTGAATAGCTTCTTGTGCGTATGCAGAACAGCTGGGATAAAAACGGCAATGAGAGCCGATAAAAGGACTGATCATGAATTGATAAATTTTGATAATAAAAACAAGTGTTTGTTTTAGAGGCTTATTTGCTTCCAAAGTTTCTCTATCTCCATATCAAATTGATCAATATCAAATGAACTTCGAACAATGATGACAATATCTGTGGGGATAAGGTTTTTTTTATTTACCCTGTAACTCTCACGAATTTTTCTTTTTATTAAATTCCTTATAACCGCTTTTTTAGACACTTTTTTCGAAACGATAATCCCTATTCTTGAATAAGAAAGTTGATTAGGTTTTTCAAAAAAAATAAACGATTGGGTTTTTCGTTTAGATCGCGCTTCATTAATGACAGAACTGAATTCTTTTTTCGTTCGAAGATGATGTCTCTTAGAAAAAGTTAAGCGAAACAAATTAAACACTCAGTCTTTTTCTACCTTTCGCTCTTCTTCTATTAATGACTTTTCGGCCATTTTTTGTCTTCATTCTTAATCTAAACCCATGGGTGCTTTTACGAGAACGGTTCCCAGGTTGATAGGTTCTTTTCATTGTTTTCCTCAAAATTCAAAAGATAAAAGGGCGCGGATTCTATTAGAGAGCCCCGTCTAATGCAAAAGACTTCTTTTCTCTTTTTCTTTATCCGAAATTTTCTCTAAATCTGCTTTCTGTCCCAGACCGCTATTACTAAACAATTGAATAAAGGAATTAGCGAAGCTAGAAACAGAATCATTATAGTTGGAAACTGAAATTTTAATTGGCTTATTTTTATAGCCTTGCACTTTCCCATCTATAGAAACGGTTAAGCAACCAACGCCAACAGCTATGTGACTTTAAAATAAATATAATCTTTAATTCTTAAAGAAAACTTAAAGCAATAAAAAAACTCTCCTTCTATTTCATCTGTGGCGTTTTATACAAAAAATCGTCTGTTCATGTTAATGACTAGCAAACGTAGAAATGTGACTTGTCGCGTCTTAACAAAAATAACCATAATGAAAATGCTATGAATTGTGTTTCCACGTTTTGAAAATTAAATCAAACATTTTTATTTTTTAGGTGAGAGATCTTTTAATACTATTTTTAATAG
>JAHJDF010000046.1 GCA_018812595.1 Gammaproteobacteria bacterium | reverse complement strand
TCCCCAGCGGATATTTATTTGGCTGGTTTTTAAAACTGAGGAGAAATAAGGCCTCTTAATTTAACGAATTTTTTGTCTTGACGAAGGGGACCACCATATATCTCAAACTCGTGTTAATCACAACACACAGGCGCCCACCCCGGAATCACAAGAAAATTCTGATGAATTTTCAGAAGATTTAAAAATCTACCTACATGGCATTGAAACAAGATCAGAATCATTTCCAGATGCATTTGCACGCTTAGGCATTAAGCATCTTAAGAGCGATACTTGCCAAATCATGTATGAGATACCAAAGGAACCAGTCCGATTGAATGGACGTCTTTATGATTTACAAACGCTGTTAAAACTGAATCCTAGACGAGATCCTTTTGAAAGAGACAAAACATTTACCATGAAAGATATTCAACATGATTGGAGCACTAAAGAAAGATTTGAAGAGCTAATTAACAATCAAGAAGATAATTATAAAAGTAGGCTCAACCAAATAAAGGATGAGTCAGAAAAAAACGCAAAACAAAACAATGGCTACAAGACAGGAAACCAATTACTAAAAATGTGTTGTTTATACGCCGTCTTAGGACAAAACACTGAGGCAAGAAATTTACGAGAAGCCTTATTAGAACGAAACCTAAAACCTTCAAGGCTAGAAGAGGTCGTCACAAAAATATACAGCGATGAACCAAACATAAGAGAAATGTATTTAAGTCTATTTGGCAAAATAGAACAAAAAAACACACCAAGAATCAGAAATTCTTTGTAAAGTTTAAGAGATCCGCTCTTTTTACCGTAGAGACGCGATAAATCGTGTCTCTACGTTTAATTTTGCCCCCGTAAGATTCCGTCGACACAGTTGGTCGAACACTCTCTTCTAGATCGAGCTCGCTATCAAACAGTGGAGAAGATTGAAAAAATTCAACTGGATTTTCTGATTTTTCTTCTTTGTCTTTTAAATTTTTATCTTCTTTTTTTTCTTCTTCAATTAACAACAGAACGTTGTTGAGTATTACACCCAGCTTTTGATGTTCCAGGCGGTGCAGGTCCAGTGGGGGGCTTTTGATTCTTTTTCAAAAATGCATAGGCCGCCCGTCGTGACTTTGATTTTGTGCTCTGCGGCAAAGGCTTTGAAATCACCGGTTAGATAAGGAGAAAAACGAATGATGCCGTTGCTGGAAACGATCATAACCGTTTGATCTTTGTGTTTTTCTTCAATCTCTTTTCCTACTGCCAACCAGGTGTCGATGTATCGTTGCGGGTCCACTAACCAACCGTCTGGCACGATCGCATCGCGATTCCATGCGTCGATGATTGCGCGTCCTTCTTCTTTCATTTGTTCTTCAGAAAATTCGGAAAGGTCTCTGCTGTTCTTTTTCAAACGGTCTTTACCCAACCGCAACATCACTTCATCTTCTGTTTTATTTTCATCCGGACCGTAATCAATCTCCGTAAAACGATGATCTTTCTGAATCATAGAAGGATCCATTTTCATCGCTTCACAAGCAAATCGCGCGGTTTCCATCGTGCGTTTGAGTGGAGCCGCCCAAATCACATCTGGCAAAAGATGATGATCTTTAATGTATTGCCCCAAAGCGTGTGCACGTTCCTTTTCAACTAACGATAAATCAGTTCGCCCTCCTACCCGGCGAGGCGTTTCAGTTGGGAAGAAAGTGTTTCCGTGTCTAGCGATCAATATGCGTGTGGTCATGATTTATTCCCTTGTCAGTTGGGTATGAGATACGAACACGGCCCCAAGAGACGCGATAAATCGCGTCTCTACGTTTTATGGGGCAGCCTTCTTTATAAATTCGCCCTGCTCCGCTAACAAAGATTCTGCTTTCGCAACATCTTCAGGGGCATCAATGCCAGACATGCCGCTATAGCCTCGATAGTCGACTTCCACGATCCGAACAGATATACCATTTTCTAAGAAACGCAGTTGTTCAAGCCCTTCTAACTTTTCATAAAAACTTTCAGGCAGCTTTTGAAGCGTTTCCAAAACATCTGTGCGATATCCATACAACCCAATGTGTCGATAAACAGGCGATTTCTCCGTTGTTTCTCGAAGTTTTGCTTCTTTTCGAATCGCGGGAATGATGTGTTTCGAAAACCAAATCGCATCGTTTGTTTTGTGATTCAAAATCGCGGTTGTTCCAGAAAAAGGCGTTTTCATTTTATTGATTCTTAATGCCTCCAAC
>JAHJDF010000002.1 GCA_018812595.1 Gammaproteobacteria bacterium | reverse complement strand
GCCCGCTTTCGCGGACATGACGACGGAGGAGAAGCTGGATTGCCCGCTTTCGCGGACATGACGACGGAAGAGAGACTGGATGCCCGCTTTCGCGGGCATGACGACGGAAGAGAGACTGGATTGCCCGCTTTCGCGGGCATGACGACGGAAGAGAGACTGGATGCCCGCTTTCGCGGGCATGACGACGGAAGAGAGACTGGATTGCCCGCTTTCGCGGACATGACGACGGAAGAGAAGCGGAGATAACGACAGACTCGGTTATATTCCAAAAGCAAACAATCCGCCTTCACTTGTTAAAGCAAATAAACGATTGCCTGAGACTGTTGGCGTTCCTAACACTCCGGCACGACTAACGCCTGCGCGAGCCACCATGTGACCGTCTCTACTGGACAACCAATGGAGATACCCTTCTCGATCTGCAACAGCTATATACTGTCCCATAACCACAGGCCCTGTGATCATGCGATACGCCAATTGGGTTTGACGCCAATTCACAGCCCCTGATTGAAGATCAAATGCCCAGACATGGCTGTTCGCATCAGACAAATACAGATGATGCGCATCCGCAGCAATACCTGCATACGAAGAAATAGAATGCTCCCACAAAAGACGACCGCTTCTTAAATTCAGTGCCGCCAATTTGCCTTGATAAGTCGCCGCAAAAACAACCCCATTTTTCACAATAGGATTTACATCGATATCCACCATTCGCTCGATGTCTGTACTTCCTTTCGAAACAGCAATTTGTCTTGCCCAGACCACACGCCCAGAGTTCGCACGCAACACAACCAATTTTCCATCCGCAAAACCGATCACGGCAAAATTTCCAACCACTTGAGGTTGACTGTCTGCATGCAAGATCAACGGAGGCATGTTTTCAGCGTAATGCCATAACTGACGACCGTCTGCTTCTGACAAAGCGGTCACAGAACCATCAATACTTTTTACAATCACTCGGCCCTTTGCCGCACAAGGAGTTGCTAACACATCATTGCCAACAGCTGTCATCCAAAGCGCTTGCCCATTGGATTGATCCAATGCGATCACACCACCCTCATTTGTTCCAATAAACAATTTCCCTGCATCCACTGCAATACTGGTTGTTAAAGGCACGGCAACTTGCACTCGCCAAAGGACACGCCCTGAAGCAGCATCAAACGCCGCAACACGGCCAGAATAATCGGCTGCATAAACTACTTGACCAATCACCACAGGAGACATGCGCAAATAACTGTTATCCGTACCGCCCCCCACAGATTGCGACCATAAATTCCCAACTTGTAACGTAGGAGTAAAGGAAACCAAAGGCGACGGAGGCATCGTATTATCTTTCGAAGCACAGGCCGCTAACGCCAGCAATACACAACATAACCCGGCAAATAGAATCTTTTTCATAACATCCTCTCAAAACGTAGAGACGCGATAAATCGCGTCTCTACAGCATGTATTAATCCCGTCATCCCCACCAAAACTGAGATGACAACGAAGCTTATGACGCTGATGCATCAGACGGCAAACTGTTTAATTTCATCTCTAAAATAGGACGATTAGCTGCATCTTCTGGCAATGCATCTAACGCCTTTTGATAGAAGGTACGTGCTTGCGCTTGATGCCCTGTCTGTAATTCAACATCTCCACGCACATCAAAAACCAATGCACTAAAGGTCTTTCCTTTCACGCTTGATAACTCCGATAACGCTTCTTTTGTTTTCTGTTGTTGTAAATAAACACGTGCCAAACGAATTTTCGCCAAATCCTGAAACACACGATGTTTTCCGTAATGAATCACCCATTGCAAGTGTTGTGTTGCTTCATCCCATTTTTGTCCTTGCACTGCTTGTGCAGCCAATGCAAAAGAAGCTAATTCAGCATAGGGAGTTTTTGGATATTGTTTGATTAAAGTATTCGCCTGTTGAGTTGCATCTTTTGTCGTGTTGTTAAAAAAATCACCCACCATATGCTCATACATCAAAGAGGCGGCTTCGGATCGCACAGTTTCATATTGTTGGTAGAAACGCCATCCAAAACCCAGCGCGATCGCTAACACAACACCAGTAACGGCGGCCAAACCGTATTCTTTCCACCACTTTTTAAGTAATTCAATTTGTTGTTGCTCTGTTAAATAACTGTCCACAGCGTTTCTCCTTCGTTTCTTCTGTCATTCCTAGCTTCTTGCTGGAATCCAGTTTTCAATTCCGTCATTTCCGCGTAGGCGGAAATCCAGTTTTTAATTCACAAATTCCTTTTCTAAAAAGGAAATCAACTCATCCATAGAAACCACCACTTGATCCTTCTCTTCTCGCAAGAATTTGACGGCTATGACCTCTTGTTCGATTTCATTAGCCCCTAAAATTAATGCTAACGTAGCTCCGCTTTTATCTGCTTTTTTCAATTGGCTTTTCAAACTGCCGTTACTCGCGTTCATTAAAATTTTCACCGACGGCAACGCATCACGAAGGTGTTCCGCCAGCAGCAATCCTTTGTCTTCCGCCTCTACGCCGACTAAAGCAAAATAAATATCCGGTACAAGATCAGAGACCGGAATCAAATGAAAGTGTTCCAACAAAGCAATCAGACGTTCTAATCCAATAGCAAAACCGATCGCTGGTGCCACATGCCCTCCCAGTTGTTCCACTAAATAATCAAAACGACCGCCGCCACAAATAGCACTTTGCGCCCCTAAACAATCAGTAGACCACTCAAAGACCGTTCTGGAGTAATAATCCAACCCCCTAACCAAACAAGGGTTAATAACATAAGAAACTTCTGCCTGATCCAACAAGAAACGAACACGATCAAAATGCGCTCTCGATTCAGCATCAATTTCATCGAGTAACTTCGGAGCATTTTGAATCAGCGATTGCATATCTGGATTCTTGCTATCAAGCACACGAAGCGGATTGGTGTGCAACCTTCTTTGACTATCTTCATCGAGTTGGTCGTGATGTTTAGAAAGATAAGCCACTAATTTCTCGTGGTATTCCTTTCTCGATTCTCGATCCCCTAATGAATTTAATTGCAGTGTGACATGTTCGCTTAATCCTAACTTTTGCCACATGCGAGCTGTCATCAGAATCATTTCCGCATCAATGTCAGGGCCTGGCATACCAAATGCTTCTACACCAAACTGATTGAATTGCCTGTAACGCCCTTTTTGCGGCCGTTCATGACGAAACAACGGACCTTGGTACCATAAGCGTTGCACCTGGTTATAAAACAAACCGTGCTCAATCCCTGCTCTGACACAACCGGCTGTTCCTTCAGGGCGCAACGTCAAGGAATCTCCATTACGATCTTCAAAGGTATACATTTCTTTCTCAACGATATCGGTCACTTCCCCAATCGAGCGTTGAAAAAGCGCTGTGCTTTCAACGATCGGGGTACGTATTTCGCGATAACCGTACGATTCCACAATGTCTCTCAACACCTGTTCTACATGCCTCCAAGCAAACAACACATCGGGCAGCAAATCATTCATCCCTCGGATAGCTTGAATAATTTTTAACATAACGATTCCTTTATTGTTGTTGTGCAGGAGCTGTGTCAGATACGGAATCCGGATTGACCCAAGGCTTAATTACAGGTTTATCTTGAGCGGGCGGGACATCAGCGGTTTGATCGACAGGTGCAGGCGCTGCATTCGATGGAAAAGCTTGTTGCGTAGTATTTGATGGAGAGGTTTGTTGTGAGGCATCCGATGGAACCTGTGATTGCTGCGACGGCTCTTGTTTCGGAGCATTCAATGTATCTGCAGGAGCCAAAACCTGTGGTTGAGAAGACTGATCTTTTGAAACATCCACAGGTTGTGGTGTGGATGACGATGCATCCGAAGACGATGGCACATCTGTTGCCTCAGTGTCTGATGACAAGGATTGCGTTTGATCTTCTTTCACGGCATCAACGGTTGCATTGCTCGTTCGATAGTGGTGTGAGACATATCCAGCGACAATGAAGAAAGCCAAAATACCAAGCAAAAGATAGTAAACAGGTCGACGTTTGTAGGAACAAACTGGCATAGAAGGCACTGAACGCGAAACTGTATGTTGCATAGGCTTTGTTTGCAGACCCATTTTTTCAAAGGCTTTTTCAATTTCTTCTACGGGAACATGCACCAACCGAGCATAACTACGAATGTAACCACGAGTGAATGTATTTAAATCTTCTTTTTGATACGCATCTGTTTCGATCGTTTGAATAACTTGAGGAGAAACTCGTAAATGGTCTGCCGCATCTTCAATACTCATCGACATCGCTTCACGTGCCGCATGCAATTTCGATCCTATATTCAAAAGAAAACTCATTTGTCGCTTTTCTTCAGAAGGGTTGATTTCGTTGTTCTGGTCCATCGTTCTCTCTAAGTCAAAATGGGAAAAATAAAGGCCTGGATTATGTTATCGAAGCAACGTTTTCACAAGGGCAGGATGTCGTGCTAACAGCCGCTCACTTCTTTTAACTGCCCGCAAGCTGCGTCGATATCGGCCCCTCTTGTCTTACGCACGATTGTACGAACTCCACCAGCCAATAAGATTTTTTGAAAAGCTCGAATAGTATCCAAACTTGAAGCACGAAAAGTAGGCTCTGGTTGCAGATCGCAACGTTGATCATTAAAAGGAATCAAATTGACTTTACATGGAATTCCCTGCAACAGCTTGACCAATTCTCTTGCATGCTTCACCCGATCATTTAATCCATCGATCATAATGTATTCAAAGGCAACTTTCCGTTTGGAATTTTTTCCAAAATAACAACGACAAACATCCATCAAAGCCTCAATGGAATATTGCTTATTCACCGGCATGATCTGATCGCGAATTTCATTGTTAGGTGCATGCAAAGAAACCGCCAAAGACACATCGCTTACTTTCGCCAGACGCTCAATGGCCGGCACAACTCCAGCAGTACTTAACGTCACGCGATATTTCGATAATCCATAAGCCAAATCATCTTCCAACAACGCAATCGCTTTCACCACAGCATCAAAATTCAACAACGGCTCCCCCATCCCCATAAACACAACGTTCGTCACTTGATGATCGTGACGACCTGCTTCTTCGGACAACGTTCGTACCGCACGCCACACTTGACCAATGATCTCGGCAACTGTGAGGTTGCGTTTAAACCCTTGCAGACCCGTCGTACAAAACCGACACCGCAAAGGGCACCCCACTTGAGAAGAAATGCACAAAGTTCCTCGCGTTAACTCAGGAATAAACACCGTTTCGATACTCAATTGATCGGAAAGTTGCATTAACCACTTACGAGTTCCGTCTTTCGACTGCTGTTCACGAATAATGGTTGGAATTTCAAATGTCGCTTGTTCGCGCAACAACGTTCTTAATTTCTGACCGAAATTCGTCATCGCATCGAAATCCGTCACACCGTATTGATGTAACCACTGAATCAACTGATCTCCACGAAAAGGTTTTTCATTCAACGACTGAAAATATTCACGCATCGATGCACGATCGAAATTCATTAAATTAGTTTTTGTAAAAGCACAGGAAGAATTCATAAAAATATACTGACTACTTAATTGGGTTGTGTTCTCGTCATCCCAGAATCTTTTCTCGTCATCCCCGCGAAAGCTAAGGATCCAGAAAAAAGATATCAAATCTGGATCCTTAGCTTTCGCGGGGATGACGACGGAAAAAAGATTAGATTACCGAGAGAAAATTTCATCTTCGTTAAAGAAAAATTCAATTTCATGTTTAGCGGTTTCAGGTGCATCGGAACCGTGCACCGCATTGTTATCAATAGATTCTGCAAAATCAGCACGAATCGTACCGGCCTCTGCTTTCTTGGGATCTGTAGCACCCATAATTTCTCTGTTTTTTAAAATCGCGTCCTCGCCTTCCAAGACTTGAACCAACACAGGACCAGAAGTCATAAACTCAACCAATGCTGCATAAAAAGGACGCTCTTTATGCACTTCATAGAAAGCTTCCGCTTGCTCTTTAGTGAGATGCACCATGCGGGCAGCAACCACTTTCAGATTTTCTTTCTCGAAACGAGCAATGATTTTTCCAATTAAATTTTTGGAAACAGCGTCGGGTTTAATAATGGATAACGTTCTTTCAATGGTCATTTTTTTCTCCTATATCAAATTTAAAGGGACGGCATTATAAAGAGGAGTCAGCAAATGTAGATAAAAACACGCTCTTTATACAAACCAAGGATACTGAATGAAGACGCGATAAATCGCGTTTCTACGGATCCACATAAGGATTTGCGTCTGCTCTTAACTCTATCCGAATGGGGGCTCCGACGATTTTTAATGCTTTCCGATAGAACCCTTCTAAATAACGAACATATGAACCCGGCAGTGATTTCACTTGTTTTCCGTGAATCACAATACGCTGCGGGTTATGACCGCCAGCATGCGCATAACGAAGTTTGATGCGCCGTCCACTGACTAATGGTGGTTGATGTGCTTCAACTGCTTGCTCTAACAATTTTGTTAATTCTGGAGTCGACAATTCTTGTGTTGCAGAACGATAGGCTCTTTCAACCGAAGCAAACAAATTGCCCACACCCGTTCCATGCAAAGCTGAAATAAAGTGAATTTTGGCGTAATCGAGAAATGTTAATCGTCGATCTAATTCGCTTTTCACTCGTTTTTTATCGTCTAAATGCATGCCATCCCATTTATTAATCGCCAAAACCAGCGCTTTTCCGCTTTTTAAAACATGACCTAATAACCGCAAATCCTGATCCACAATCCCTTCTCTCGCGTCAATAATAAACAACACCACATGACACACCTCAATCGACTGCAATGCTTTAATAACTGAAAACTTCTCTATGACATCCTGCACTTTGGTACGACGACGAATGCCGGCTGTATCGATCAATGTGAATTTCTTCCCTCGCCTTTCAAACGCAATAAAAATGCTATCTCTCGTCGTTCCTGGAAGATCACAAACCATCACGCGCTCTTCCCCCAAAATACGGTTAATAAGAGTCGATTTACCTACATTAGGTTTCCCCACAATGGCAACTTTAATGCCTTCATCAACCAGAGGAGCTTCGTCTTGTGGAAATTGAGGCAACACCGATTGCAACAACGACCGGACTCCGTCTCCATGTGTAGCCGAAATGGGATACAACGTTTCAAATCCAAATTGATAGAAATCTGCCGCTGCTATATCTACGTTCAATCCATCGGTTTTATTCAACACGATGTAGGTCGGCTTGTTTATGCGACGTAACTGATCCGCGATCTTTTGATCTACCGAGTTCACGCCAGCTCTCGCATCCAAAACAAACAAAATCGCATCGGCTTCATCAATGGCTATTTGTGCTTGATGCGTCACGAGGCGATCCACATCTGAACCTTCTGCACCGATCCCTCCCGTATCCACAACAAGGTAAGCGCGACCTTCAAATTCAGTGCGCCCGTATTGCCGATCACGCGTTAATCCCGGTTCATTCGCAACCAAGGCATTCCGAGAACGCGTTAAACGATTGAACAAAGTTGATTTGCCAACATTCGGCTGGCCCACAATGGCGATAACAGGTAACACTTTTAACCTCATGAATCGGTTTGACGTAAATACAATGTAGCACGAAAAACCAATTGTACCGTTGAATGTCATGCCAACTCCGTCATCCCCGCGAAAGCGGGAATCCGGGGCCATCACGTCATCCCCGCGCAGGCGGGGATCCAGATTTAATATATTTTTCTGGATTCCCGCCTACTGTGCGATAGCGGCACATGGGTAACACTTTGAACGGCACATGGGTAACACTTTAACAGTTACCTATGTCTCATTTATTATTTTTTAATCTCAAGTTCTTTATAAACTGATCCATGAAGAATACTGCTACCTGGTCCGCCCTCTCTGTCTCTTTTAGCTCAATGTATTCCCCATACAATCCGTTCCCTATTCGATACCTCGACCCTTTGAAATAAATACTTCCTGATTTAGCGTCTACTCGCTTCACCATCGCCCCTTCTTCGTATTCCACTTCCAATAAACGCTCCGGATACCTTCTCTTGCTCTCTTTATACCGACTACTTGGCGCTTCCCCTCCTAACGCTAAATGCGGTCTTCGGTAATTGTAAATGTATTGCCATTCATCAAAGGCTTCTTGTACTTCTTCTAAACTTACATATCTCTTCTGGTGCAATACCTCTAATTTTAATGTCCGATGAAACCTCTCATCCTTCCCGTTTGTCTGTGGATGATACGGCGCAGAATGACTCACTTTGATTCCTAGCTTCAATAACCAAATCTGCAGCGCTGTATAGCTCTTACTGTTCGACGACCCCCACGGATTCCCATTGTCTACGTTTATTTGCTCCGGTAACCCATACCTCCTGAAAACATCGATTAATCGCTCTTTTACCGTCAGCATCTGCTCATTTCTACACGCCTTTAAACAGACGGCATAACGCGAATGATCGTCTATGATCGTTAATGGATAACACCTCTCTTGCTCTGTCTTGAAATGTCCTTTGAAATCCATTTGCCACAACTCATTCGCCGTTGCTCGTTCAAATCTTAAAACCGCCGGTTTCGATCGGTTGTTCTTCATCACTTCGCATCCATTCCGTTTCAAAATCCGGCCTATCGTCGTATGGCTTGGGATATCTTTCTCTTCCTGAATATGAATTAAATAATCTCTCAGTTTATTAGGCCCCCAACTTCTGTACCGACAATGGGCTTCTATCACTTGTGCCTCTATCTTGTGGCTCACCTGTAAGGCCTGTTTCTTAGGCGCTCGACTTCGATTGTTTAGCGCTGCCAGCCCCTTTGTTTGATACCGTTTTAGCCATTTATAAGCCGTCTTTCGGCTGATTCCCCATTGGTCGCACACCTCTTGTACCGTCCTGTCCGAAGCACATAGTTGTTTCATCAACTCCAATCGTTGTCGCATAACACTTTCCTCTTTCCAGGGCATAACTATTTCCTCTTTGTGGTCTAGTTATTCCAATTTTAAGTGTTACCTATGTGCCGTTCTGAGTGTTACCTATGTGCCGCTATCGCACACTACGCGGGGATGACAAAAAGCAAAGGGCGCTTCGCTTCGAAAGATAACATGGATCCCCGCCTACGCGGGGATGACGAGGGACTGCGGGGATGACGAGGGACTGCGGGGATGACGATGAATTCGAATAATCGTCGATTCACCCGGGGGTATTAATGGCTATAATGCCGCGCCATTTCTGATCGAAGGAGAAAGATCATGAAGACGAAAATGCTATTCATACTGTTACTTGTTTGTTGTCTGTCCCCTGCACTAACGCTGGCTGACCAAGACCCCCTTCACTGTCCTGATCTAAGCAATTCCAAAAACATTGGCAATTGGACCCAATTATTAGGAGAACCGTCTGGCCACGACTCATTTACTGTTATATCGATTCCACTCATCCACTTGGTCGGCTGTACTTACAACAATGGAAATTTGGTTTTAGGGAAAAATTATCCGGCCGCCGTCGTTAAACCAGATGACCCAAATCATATTTGGCAAGGCCTCGTTTGTTCTCAAGCTCCTTCAACCTGTCTTTATAAACTCACCTATCCGGGAAAATAATCATGCATCCTTACGTCAATACGGCCGTGAAAGCGGCTCGCCGAGCAGCTCATATTGTTTTGAAATCCTTTGAACGACTCGACACGATTCAAGTCTCTTCAAAAGCTCCTAAAGACCTCGTCACAAACGTCGATCAAGCAGCTGAAAAAGAAATCATTGATACCTTGTTGTCCGCGTATCCCACACACAGCATCTTGAGCGAAGAAAGCCGCCCTATTAAAGGTGATGATCGCCAATGGATCATTGACCCGATCGACGGCACAACAAATTTCATTCATGGCATTCCACAATTTTGTATTTCAATTGCAATGACATACAAAGGCAGAATTGATCACGCAGTTATTTATGATCCATTCAAAGAAGACTTATTTACTGCAAGCCGGGGGGAAGGCGCACAAAGAAACAGTCGACGCCTCCGAGTTGGCCAAAAAAAACTTCTGAAAGATGCTCTGATAGGAACTGGCATTCCAAAAAACGATCCTATCAATGACGAAATCTATTTCACACTGCTCAAACAAGTGACTCAAAACAGTCTCGCTGTACGGGACATGGGATCCGCAGCCTTACATTTGGCATATGTCGCCGCCGGACAATTAGACGGATTTTTTCAATTGGATTTAAAACCCTGGGATATCGCGGCAGGAGCCTTGTTGGTCAAAGAAGCCGGTGGATTAATTACCGATGCCAATGGCAATGAAAACTATCTCAAAACAGGTTCCGTTGTTTGTGGTAATCCGAAGATCTTCAAACAATTGTTAATGTTAGTTCAACCGGCTCTAAAAGCCGCTAACCCTTCATAAACTTATCGATTTTTATTAAACCAAGGAGAAAACGAGAATGAATATCGAGCAATTGCAATCTACGATCAAAGCAATCACCGCATCAGGAAAAGGCATTCTGGCTGCTGATGAAAGTACGGGAACGATTACAAAACGCTTCAAATCAATCAATCTAGAGTCGACGGAAGAAAGCCGTCGAGCTTATCGTGATTTGTTATTCACAACGGTCGATCTCGAAAAATACGTTTCTGGCATCATTCTTTTTGAAGAAACATTAAAACAACAAGCGCTTGACGGAACGCCCTTTCCAAAACTGCTAGCCGACCGAGGCATCGTGCCCGGCATTAAAGTGGATAAAGGATTAATCGCCAATGAAAGCGCTCCTGAAGAAAAAACCACGCAAGGTTTGGACGGGCTACCGGAACGTTTAGCAGAATACAAAGCATTAGGTGCTCGCTTCGCGAAATGGCGCGTGGTGTATAACGTCACAGACACCTTTCCTTCTCGCATCGCCATTCATATCAATGCGGAACAATTAGCTCGTTATGCAGCAATCTGTCAAAGCCAAGGCATCGTTCCAATCGTAGAACCGGAAGTTCTGATGGATGGAGATCACTCTATTGAACAATGTGCTGTCGCGACAGAACATGTTTTGGATCACGTATTCGATTCTCTCGCAAAACACCACGTCATTTCTGAATACATCATTCTCAAACCGAGCATGGTGATTGCAGGAAAAGATCACAACAAGCAAGCGTCGATCGAACAAGTCGCTGAAGAAACGATCAAGATCTTAAAACGCAAAGTGCCTGCTGCTGTCCCCACCATTAATTTTCTATCCGGCGGTCAAAGCAATGAAGCCGCTACGCAACATCTGAATACGATGAATCAACTCAGCAATACCCCCTGGAACCTCAGCTTCTCTTATGGCCGAGCCTTGCAATCTTCAGCACTCAAAACCTGGGGCGGTCAAAAGGAAAACGTCAAAGCAGCTCAACAGCAATTGTTAAAACGCGCTCAACTCAATAGCTTGGCGACGTTAGGAAAATACGAAGAAAACATGGAGTAAGAATAGAAAACAATCCTGCGCACTCGCGCAGGATTCATTCTTTATTTATTTAGAGGATTAAAAACATGGGGATCAAAAGTAGAGCATTAAGACGGATTTTAAAAACTCTGCTCGGGCCATTTGGAACGGTTGGGATGATTCATGCCAGAGAGATGATTCCTCTAATACTAAAAAAAATTAACGTTGAAGATAACGAAGGAATCAACCTCTCAGGAAATGACGCCCAAATACCTATCAAAACTTACAACGTCACTGGGATAGAAAATAAAAAAAACAAATACCAACAGATTCTGGAAAAACACTACATTCTTACCAGCCCAGCCAAAGATAATCCGGATGCTTTTAAAGGCATCGGGACAAATTATTTAGAAGATTTACTAAACGTTTTGTCTATAGAAAAAGACACAACCTATTTAATTCCTTTCGCTCAAGTATTGGAAAAACGAAACCATTGGACACTATTGATTATTGACGTCAATTCTGAAGGAAACAAAAAAGCCACTTTGATCGATCCGAAATACGCAACTCCAGGCGGACGAAACTTATCCATTATGTCGCGCATCGATCGTAGTCAATATCCGTATGAAAAGACGTTAGAAATGTTAGAAAAATACGGCATTAACGAGTTGACTGTACGTTTCACAGGGAAGCAATCGTTTTTCAACCGCTGGAAATGCGGACCTAAAGTAAAAACTTTTGTCCTTGCTAAATTGAAAGGGAAAAACGAAAAAAGAACGGTACAGGAAATAACAATTAGTAAAGATGAGAAAGAAATATCGAGAACTTCACTAAAAAGAAAAAAGGTATCGCTTTAAGAAAAGCGATAACGATCACACTTCGTCATTTCTACAAAACTAATTAGTCATCCCCGCGAAAGCTTAGTCATCCCCGCGAAAGCTTAGTCATCCCCGCGAAAGCGGGGATCCAAAATTGATATATCTCCTGGATCCCCACCTGCGTGGGGATGACCGCTTATAGATACAGAAGTAGCAGCGCAGATCTCCTGGATCCCCACCTGCGTGGGGATGACCGCTTATAGATACAGAAGTAGCAGCGCAGATCGCCTGGATCCCCACCTGCGCGGGGATGACTTTGCTCTATACCCCTTCGGCTTTCCTGCCGGGTCGGATTCCCGTCTACGCGGGAATGACGGAGAGGGGCTGGATGCCCGCTTTCATGGGTATGACGAAGGGATGTTCTTATGTATATCGTTCTAAGATTTCTCGGAATTGGTCGCTGGAAACAGGTTTTCTGTAGAGGGCTTTAATGCCGCACTTTTTGGCTTTTGATTGGTAGAGGTCTGTGAGATTTGCGGTTTGCGAAACGATGGGTGTGTTTACGTTTTGAGGTTTTTCTTTTCGAATCCGTTCAACCAAACGAAATCCATCCACATCAGGCAATCCTAAGTCCATCACGATTAAGTCATACGGCTGATCCAAAAAACGTAAGGCTGCTTCCCCAGACTCTGCAATAGCCACAGAACAACCCAGATATTCCAACATAAGGCTGGATGCCCGCTGACAAATTTCATCGTCTTCGACCAGTAAAACGCGAGTGGGTTTATCTGACATACATTAAGGCGCCGTGTCGTAATTTTCCTTCGCCGATGGAAGCAAATCGCTGCGATTCAAACCTAAGACAACGGCTAAAGACCCTGCGACGTAAATAGAAGAATATGTACCGATCGCAATACCTACCATCAAGGCCATCGCAAAAGCATGAATAGAAGGACCGCCTAATAAGAACAAAACAGCAACAACGACAAACGTTAGAACAGAAGAAATGACTGTTCGAGACAAGGTTTGGTTCACGGCTGCATTGACAATGTGCACAGGAGTTCCTCGTCGCATCTTCCTGAAGTTCTCACGAACCCGATCGAACACAACAATAGAATCGTGTAAGGAGTAACCCAAAATCGTTAGCACAGCAGCCAAAGACGTTAAATCGAACTCAATATGGAAGAACGAAAAAACACCTAAAATTAAGACTGGATCGTGAATCAACGAAATAGCTGCACTAACAGCCAAACGGTATTCAAATCGAAAAGCGATATAAATCATTGTCGCCAACAAGGCGACCACCACCGCTAAAATCCCTTTATAAACAAGTTCCCCACTTACTTTCGCACCAATAAATTCTGCACGATTTAATTTCGCATCCGGCAGCGCTTTTTGCACATTTTGCACCAGAGTCTCTTGAACAACTTTTTGTTCTTCCTCACTCGATTTCGCATTTTTCGTTGTCTTTTTAGGAGCTAAAGTCACGATCACTGAACGAGAGCTTCCAAAGCTTTGAACTTCAGCTCGGCTATATCCTGCTTTCGTTAACTCATCACGAATCTGCTGCAAATCAGCTGGTTTATTAAACGCCAGCTCCATCTGCGTTCCACCCGTAAAATCGAGCCCTAAATTCAATCCGTGATAAAAAAACGAGATCAAAGAAGCAACAAAGACAATCAACGAAAAAATAGCCGCTTTACCGCGCAGTCCTAAAAAATCAATCTGAGTATTAGGCTTAAAAAATTCCATAATTATTTGTCCTTCGTTTTAATGCCAATCGATAAGTGCTTCACACGCCTGGAACCGTATAACCAATTCACAAGAGCACGCGTGTATGTCACAGAGGAAATAATGGAAGTAAACAAACCGATGGTCAGCGTAATCGCAAACCCTTTCACAGGCCCTGTGCCTAAAGCAAAAAGGATTAAAGCAACGATCAGTGTCGTAACATTCGCATCCAAAATGGTCACAAAGGCACGATCGTATCCGGTATGAATTGCTGGCTGAGGCGTTGAACCGTTCCTTAATTCTTCACGAATACGCTCATAGATCAGAACGTTGTAATCAACAGCCATACCAATGGTCAACACAATACCCGCAATGCCTGGAAACGTGAGTGTTGCACCCAGCACCGAAAGAATTGCCACCAACAGCACTAAATTAATCAACAAGCCCACATCCGCCAAAACACCGAACAATAAGTAATATAAGGCCATAAAAATGATGATGACGGCCATACCCACTTCGAGAGACAGCATGCCTAAATGAATGTTGCGTTGCCCCATGCTGGGCCCAATGGTCCTTTCTTCAACAATCGTAACCGCCGCAGGTAATGAGCCTGCACGCAGTAACAAGGCTAAATTTTTAGCTTCTACTGGACTCGACAAACCGGTTACTTGGAAGTTGGTTCCCAATGCCGACTGGATGGTCGCCACATTAATTACTCGACTCACCGGTTTATAAATAATCTTTGTCTGTCCATTCACAGTGACCTGCGATGACTTGGTCTCGACATAAACAACCGCTAAAGCACGCCCAACATTTTCTGCGGTCGCACGTTCAAACAATGCTTCATGCCCTCCTCCAAGCGTAATACCAACCATTGGCCGAGCACTGGAATCAAAAGAAGCATTGGCATTCGTAATAGAATCCCCTGTCAAAATCACTTGGCTATCCAATAAAACCGGTCGCCCTTCATAGGTATAAAGTAGCGAACCCGCTGGCACATATCCCCCAACAGCAGCCGCAGCATCGTGTTGCACATCGACCAAGTGAAATTCCAACGTAGCCGTTTTACCTAAGATATCTTTCGCTTGTGCTGCATCCTGAATGCCCGGCAAATCAACAGATACTCGATCACGACCTTCCTGCTGTACTACCGCTTCGCTAACACCAAGTTCATTCACGCGTCGACGCAAAGTCGTCATGGTTTTCTCAACAGCGTTTTGACTAATTTTCTGCAACGACGAGGGCAACAAACGTCCTGCCAATTGATAAGAACCATTTTGACTTACGTCATCCCAAACAAATTCTGGAAAGTTATGATCCAAAAGACTCTTGGCCTTCGAAACATCATTTGGCGTTCTTAAACGAACAGAAATGCCGCCGCTTTTACGAGCCGCAATCCCGGAATAACGCACGCGTTTACCACGCAATACTCCACCAATATTCCTCACAGCCCCTTTTTCACGAAGTTTCAAAACGGAATTTACATCCACTTGCAACAGCAAATGGACGCCGCCTCGTAAATCCAAACCCAATTTCATCGGCCGAGCACCAATCGCCAATAACCAAGTCGGTGTTGCTGTCTCCAAATTCAACGCGATGATGTATTTGTTGTTGTAGTCTTTCTGTAGTTCTGTTTTCGCTTGAAATTGCGCATCAGTGTCTGCGAATCGAGCAATCACATTCTTGTTCTCAAGCGTCACCGATTTAAATGCAATTTTGTCCGTCGTTAACGTGTGCTGAATGCGTTGCACATCTTGATTCGTTAAAACAGCTCCGGGAATCGTACTGGACAGCTGAATAGCCGGCGTTTCTCCGAAAAAATTAGGCAGCGCATACAGCACTGCCACAGCAAAAACTAAAATTAATAACACGTTTTTCCATAACGGATATTTATTCATAAGTGAGTGACCTTAAAACGAGAAGAATTAGAACTTCAAAGTCCCTTTGGGTAAGACAGAAGAAACAGCACTTTTTTGAAACGATACTTTCACATTTTCTGCGATGTGTATGGCAACAAAGTTATCATCTAGTTTCATAACTTTTCCTGCCAATCCGCCAGCGGTTACAATTTCATCACCCACCTTAAGACCAGATAACATTTTGCGATGTTGTTTCATTCGCTTCGATTGCGGATACCACATAATGAAATAGATAAAGACTAAAAATAAAACTAAAACCCACAACGAATTCATAGAAGAAGGATGTGTAGAAGTTGCTGCAAAAGCAGTAGGAAATATATTCATGAAAGAACCTCTATTAGCGAATCAACTGGATCCCCGCTTTCGCAGGGATAACGACAAAGCGCGCGGAGTATAAACAAAGCCTAAGAAAAATAAACGACGGACAATTTCTTGAATGATTGAGCAATTTATCGCGTCTCATTCATAAATAAACATCGCATCACCGTAACTATAGAAACGGTATCGTTTACGAATAGCTTCTTGATATGTTGTCAAAATGGTTTCTCGATCAGAAAAAGCAGAAATCAACATCATCAAAGTTGATTCTGGCAGATGAAAATTTGTGACCATGGCATCAACAGTTTTGAACTCGTACCCCGGATAAATAAAGATGTCCGTATCGCCTCGAAAAGGTTCGATCTGTCCCGAAGAAGACGCGGACTCCAAGCTACGCACCGTCGTTGTCCCAACTGCAATCACTCGACCACCTCTAGCTCTTGTTTTTGCAACCGCATCACATACGTCTTCTGAAACATCCACCCACTCCGAATGCATTTGATGCTTCGTCACATCTTCTACACGAACAGGCAAGAAAGTTCCCGCTCCCACATGCAAGGTCACGAAAGCTGTCTGTACGCCTTTCGATGCAATCGCTTGCATCATCGCATCATCGAAATGCAATCCAGCGGTGGGTGCAGCAACGGCTCCTTTATGCTTCGCAAACACCGTTTGATATCGCTGTTGATCATCCTCTTCATCTGATCGATGAATATAAGGTGGCAAAGGCACATGCCCTTCTTGTTCTAACAGATCGAAGATGGATTGGTCACCTTCAAACTCTAATTGATACAAATCCCCCTTTTTTTCTATCACTCGGGCAACAACCGTCTTTTCGAGATGCAAGCAAGCCCCCGTTTTAGGCGGATGATTTGCTCGAATATGTGTCAATGCTCCATGCTCATCCAAAACCCGTTCCACCAAAACTTCCACTTTTCCACCACTCGTCTTTTGTCCCAACAAACGTGCGGGAATGACTCGAGTGTTATTGAAAACCAGTAGATCTTTCGGAGAGATCAATTCGAGCAAGTCAGAAAATTGACGGTGCTGCATCGCCCCCGTATTTTTATTCAAACACAGCAATCGACTCGCAGACCGAGTCAAAGCAGGATATTGAGCAATCAATGATTCCGGTAATTCATAGTAAAAATCAGATGTTTGCATAGACAATTGAGCCTCTTTAGTTCGTGCAGATTCACTGGCTAAATCATGTGAAAAACCCGTTTTCCTTAATAGGTTCGTGCTTTTTATTTTAGATGCAAAAGACTGTGCCGCCCCTTTTTCGAAAAAGAAAGGAATGAATAAATACCGCCGTCTCATTCTTTTATGCTCCTGCCCTCATGCAAATTCATTTCCAAAACCAAGATCTTTGTCATAGAATGCGCGGCTTTTTAAGCCAAGAACTTAAATCCAAGAGGATAAGAAAAAATATGGTAGTCATTCGCTTAGCCCGTAGAGGGGCAAAAAAACGACCTTTTTACGATATCGTTGTTGCAGATAGCCGCCGCGCAAGAGACGGTCGCATCATTGAAAAAATCGGTTATTTCAACCCAATCGCTTCCGGGCAAGAAACACCACTCGTCCTTGATCTGGAACGAGCAAGTCATTGGATCAATGTTGGAGCACAACCTTCTGATCGAGTCAGAGGCCTGATCAAAAGTCATAGAAAATCAGCCGCATCCGTCGCATAAATCTCATGCCTTCTTTTATCGTCGTTGGCCAATTTGGGAAACCACACGCGCTTGATGGATGGATCAAAGTCCATTCTCATACCGATCCGGCAGAGGCGATTAAAAAATACTCACCTTGGTACATACAACAAGATCATCAATGGCAGCCTATAGCCATTGATGGCATCCAAGCACACCACAGTCACTTCATTGTGCATATTCAAGACGTTAATTCCCCCGAAGCGGCGCGTGTTTACGTCAACAAAAAAATTGGGGTGCCACAAGATCAGCTCCCTCCACTAAAACCAGGGGAATACTATTGGAGCGACTTAGAAGGTCTAACGGTCTTCAACCAAGACCATATATTGCTTGGAACTATCGATCATCTCATGGCCACCAAATCGAATGACGTCATGGTCATAGTCGGCGAAAAACGCCACCTAATTCCTTTCATCAAAGATCAATTCGTCCTAAGTATCGACCTCAAAAAACAAGAAATGATCGTCCTGTGGGATCCTGAGTTCTAATCATGAAAATCGGCATCATCACCCTCTTTCCAGAATTATTTAGTGCGCTGCATTTTGGTGTCTTAGGCCGTGCTATTGAACAACAACGAATCGATATCCAGCTTTTGAACCCTCGAGACTTCACGCACGACAAATATCACACAGTGGATGACAAACCGTACGGCGGCGGTCCAGGCATGTTGATGAAAGTACAACCGCTACAAGACGCTATTCAGAAGGCAAAAAAACAATTAGGCACCTCCACAAAAGTGATTTACCCCTCGCCACAAGGGAAACAATTTGACCACTCTGCTGCAAAACAATTTTCAACGAAGGATTCTCTGATCTTTGTAGCTGGCCGCTACGAAGGTATCGATGAACGCTTATTACAGACAGAGATCGATGAAGAATGGTCTATTGGAGACTACGTACTAACCGGGGGCGAGTTCCCCATCTTGGTGATGATCGATGCTTTAAGCCGTTTCATCCCTGGGGTGCTTGGCGACCCGGAATCCGCCCTTCAAGACTCTTTTGCTAACGGACTGCTTGACCATCCGCACTACACAAGACCCGAAATTATTCATGGTCTTCATGTACCGAAAGTACTATTATCCGGCGCTCATTTTTCCATCGATCGATGGCGAATGAAGCAGGCTCTCGGCCGAACATGGTTAAAAAGACCAGATTTGATCCATCAGAAAAGCCTGACAAACGAACAAAAAATGTTGCTCGAAGAATTTATTCAAGATTATGAGGAAACAAAAAAATGAATAACATTATTCAAACAATTGAAGCGGAACAGATGAAGAAAGACATTCCGGCATTCCGCCCAGGAGACACAGTTGTTGTAAAAGTAAAAGTTAAAGAAGGTAATCGAGAACGATTACAAGCATTTGAAGGTCTCGTGATTGCTAGACGCAATCGCGGTTTAAATTCTTCTTTTACTGTACGAAAAGTATCGTACGGCGAAGGAGTCGAGAAAGTGTTTCAATTACACAGCCCGTTAATCGATAGCATCGATGTCAAACGTCACGGCAAAGTTAGGCGCGCAAAACTATATTATTTGCGAGAACTCACCGGCAAAGCAGCACGCATTCAAGAAAAGATCCCTTCAAAATCGAAAGCGACTGTTGCCAAGGAAAAACAAAAAGAAAAGCAAACGGAAGAATAAGAGTCATTCAAACTCTTTTATATGCAATATCCACAAGATAATGGAGGTCTATATGAAAGCTCGATGGATCGTTTCAGCTTTGCTCTTGATATCTTGTCCTATTCTTTTTGCTGCCCCGTTCCCAGCTCTAGACAATTCGACCGAGCAGTCAATGAGTATGCAGGCACAGCCCTCCAAGGAACAAATCGGACCATGGACGCTGATGTGTGTTGCTTCGTCTTTGCAATCAAACCTGCCAAATGCAATGACCACTCAAACAAAAGCACAAAACGTAAAAATGTGCACAGCGCAACAACACGTCACTCATCCCCTCACCAACAACACCGCATATGCCACCATTAATTTATCTCCTATTCTCATCAGCATCCTGGTTAAAAACGTAAACACGAACGCTGGTTATTTAACTGTTGGCGACAATACCAATGTCAAGCTCAATGTGTTTTGCAGCCACATTGCAAAACAATCCAATTGTTTTTTCACACCCACTAAAACAGAAGACAATAAAACCGCAATGGCTCTCATGGCTCAAAACAGCGGAATGACTTTGCACTTCAACGATTCACAAACCAAACAATCGGTCTCCATTCCATTTAATCTTGAACATTTCGATTCCATCTATCAGCTCATGCAACATTCAGAACAAGCGATTAAACAAGCCCTCGAACCGGCTCAACCTGCTGATCAATCTTCCGCAGAGAAATAAACAATGAAAAAAATCTTTTTGATGCTTGCCTGTTTTCCGTTACTCGCTTTTGCAAACACTCCGTTCTTTCAACAGGAACTCTATTTGGCACCGCCTGTAGAGCCGCTACATACCTGGAATTTCGCGTGCTATTACAAAAAATACCCCGATCGTGGAGAAGCATCTGCCTTTACTAACGGCAAACAAGTCAACGTGGAAATTTGTTCGGCGCAACAAACGATCCAGCAATATGTGCTCCATTTTCCTGTCACAGCATCTGCTGAGATATCAACATTCAACATTCTATTTAAAGTCAAAAACCTGCAACTTGCTCCACGAGGTTCAAAATTGATTGTCGGCGATCAACACTCGTATAGCCTCTTCAATGACTGCTCAAGCAATGTGGACCAAAACGTTTGCGTGCTTACGTTAGCGAATGAAAAACAAAAAAATAAAATCACTCGTGAAATGTCAAAGGCAGATTCTTTCGTCTTAAAAGTTAATGAACAAACCAATCATCAACCCATTCAATTAGTGTTCTCTTTAAAAAATTTCCAAAACCAAATGCAGAAGATCGCTAACACAGAAAAAAATATAAATTTGCAATTCAAAACCGCGTTTTAATCCACACATGAACACACATTTTCAATCTCAAGAAATCAAAAAACATCCAAGCAATCATGCTCGAGTCATGAAAATCACAACAGCTCATGGCGAAATCACGACCCCTGCGTTCATGCCTGTAGGCACAATGGCTTTTGTAAACCATCTCACGCCTCGCGATTTAAAAGACATCCAGAGCCAAATCATTCTGGGCGGCAACACTTACCACATGTTGTGTGCGCCGGGATTAGACATCATCAAGCATAATGGCGGCATGCATCGCTTCATGGCCTGGGACAAACCCATGTTGACTGATAGTGGTGGATTTCAAGTCTTTAGCCTGTCGAAGAACGGCAAGATTTGCACTATCGATCACGAAGGCGGGCACTTCAAACACCCCATCACACAACAGATCATTCATTTAACGCCGAAGGCATCGATCAACGCACAAAAAATCATCGGCGCAGACATCATCATGGCCTTTGATGAATGCACTCCTGAAGAAGGCGGTAAAGAACGTGCGATAGCAGCTCTCGAAAGAACACATCGCTGGCTCGCCGAATCGAAAGAAACACACGAGCAACATCCCGACTCTGCTTACGATTACAGGCAAGCGCTCTTCGGAATTATCCAAGGCGGCAGCTTCCGAGACTTACGAGAAATCAGTACGCAATTTGTGCTCGACATGGAGACCGATGGCCTCGCAATCGGAGGAGAAGTGATTGGCTTTGAGATGGAAAAAACCTGCGAAATCATCGACTGGATTCGCCCATTATTACCCTCTCATAAAGCACGCTACACCATGGGAGTGGGCCTGCACCCACAAGATTTAATTCGCGTGGTGGAAAAAGGGATCGACATGTTTGATTGCGTCGCGCCAACGAGAAACGCTCGCCACGGAGCGCTTTATCACGGACAGATTGTAGAAACAGACAATTGGGTGCGATATGAAAACGGTGAAGAAGAGGGGCGTATTTTGATTAAGAAAAGTAAATACGCGAACGACGAACGCCCCATTCTCGAAGGATGCCCTTGCCCGACGTGCCAAAATTATTCCCGCGCTTATTTACACCATCTCTTCAAAATTAAATCCGCTGCTTATGGACATCTAGCATCGATTCATAACGTGAGCGTGATGCATGAAGTCTGTCAAGCGATGAGAAGTTGCATTCTTGACGAACAACCGTAGAGACGCGATTCATCGCGTCTCAAAATATCCACCGAGAAAAGACGAAAGGAATATAGTCTCTACCGCATGCCCCATCGTTACCCCTTTGAAAGCCTAGGATCCAGCTGCCCTATTAAGCCGCCTGTCTGGATGCCCGCTTTCGCGGGCATGACGATACAGTTATTACGTTTTTGGTAATCGTGTTATCCCTGCCTTCTTTTCTGGAAAAAATCTTTGAGTAATTGACTGCACTTTTCACTCAACACACCGCCTTCATACTCGATGTGATGGTTTAAATGCGAATCATCTAGAACATGAAAGACACTCTCCACCGCTCCAGCACGCGCGTCATAAGCACCAAAAACCAAGCGCTCAATACGCGCATGAATCATCGCGCCCACACACATTAAACACGGTTCCAATGTGACATATAACGTCGTTCCCGGCAGACGATAATTAGAAAGCGCTTGAGAAGCGTCTCGCAACGCCATGATTTCCGCATGCGCAGTTGGATCCTGCAAACCAATCGGCTGATTCCAACCCTCTCCAACGATTTCATCTTGAAAGACAAGCACAGCGCCAACAGGAACTTCGCCTTTCTCTTCAGCCAATCGCGCTAATCGAAGGGCCTGTTGCATAAATGTGAGATCACTGAAATTCATATCGTTTTCTCTACTCAAACGTAGAGACGCGATTTATCGCGTCTCTACAGCATGTGATCCACCGTCACCCCCGCGAAAGCTAAGAATCCAGGTATATATATTTTCTGGATGCCCGCTTTCGCGGGCATGACGATACAGTTGCTACGTTATTAAATACTCTCTAGCACCTGGACTAGCCAGTTCCAAAAATGTTGTACCGATGTCACCCGCACCCTTTCGTCTGGAGAATGAGCGTTTTCGATGGTTGGACCAAAGGAAACCATATCCATTTCCGGATAGGCACCACTAAACAACGCGCACTCTAAGCCGGCATGAATTGCTTGAAAGACAGGTTGCTCATGAAACAAAGCGGCATAAGCATCTTTCACAACAGACAGAATCTTTGAATCTAAATTCGGCGCCCAACCGGGGTACGCATCTAAATGCTTTACCTCAACACCTGGAATAGCTGTCACTGCACTATCGATCATGTCCGCCAAATCTTGCCGCAATGAATCCACCGAACTGCGTTGTAAAGAAGAAATATGAACGCGTTTCTCTTTTACGTCAGACACCACGCGCGCCAAATTGGTCGAGGTTTCCACAAGCCCTGGCATAACAGCGCTCATGCTCATGACCCCATTTGGAAAAGCATAAAGAAGATTAAATAAGTGCTGTTGTGATGACTCATCCATCACTATTGAAACAGGATCCACAGACTCCAACAAAATTTGCAAATCCGGTTCGACGGTTCGTAACTCCTGCCGTATCACCTCAGCCAAGGCATGTGCATCTTTCACGAAAGCTGCTTCATGACCACGAGACACAACGACGACAGCTTTTGATTCACGAGGAATTGCATTAAACAACCCACCGCCATCGATGCTCGACAAACGCGCACTGTGTGTACGAGCCATATTCCACAACACACGATTTAAAATCTTGTTGGCGTTGCCTCGGCCTAAATGAATGTCCGCTCCGGAATGCCCTCCTTTTAAACCTTTCACGGTAACTCGATAAGTCACACCCTCTTGCGGCGCGGCTTCTTCATGATAGGGAATCGAAATATCCGTTCGCTCCCCACCGGCGCAACCAACAAAAATTTCACCGTCTTGTTCAGAATCCAAATTGATCAACGTGGAATAACGCAAAAAACCCGGCTGCAATCCAAAAGCCCCCGTCATGCCACTTTCTTCATCCACCGTAAATAAAGCCTCAATCGGCCCATGCGCAATTTCATTGGAAGCCAAAACCGCCAAAATCGCGGCCACACCAATCCCATTGTCTGCGCCTAACGTAGTTCCTTGGGCTGTCACCCACTCTCCATCCACATAAACAGGAATCGAATCTTTTTCAAAATCGAAATCTCGATCGCTGTTTTTCTGCGGCACCATGTCCAAATGCCCTTGCAAAATAACTCCCGGAACATTCTCACGGCCTGTTGTTGCAGGTTTTCGGATCAATACATTTCCAACAGCATCCATCACCGTCTCAAATCCCAAACGTTCACCAAAATCTTTTACGAACTTGGAAATCACTTGTTCTTTTCCTGAAGGATGAGGAATGTCACAGATCGATTGAAAAAAACCCCAAAGAGAGTGCGGTTGTAAATCGGATAGAGTTGGCATTTTTATTCTCCTTTTCTTAGTATCTGCGACGTTATTCAAAAAATTAGAGCGCACATGATTAAAACACAACAGCCTTCAACCGACCAACCGATCTTAACTGTCTCGAATCTCAATAAATTAGTGCACGATCTCTTGGAAAACCAATTTCCTTCTATTTGGGTCGAAGGTGAAATTTCGAACTTCACGGCCAATGCAGCATCAGGTCATTGGTACTTCACTTTAAAAGATGCGAACGCTCAAGTCAGCTGCGCCATGTTTCGTTTTGCCAACCAGAAACTCAGTTTCACTCCAAAGCACGGTCAGAAAGTTTTGGTGCATGCGCGAGTAAGTCTTTACCAAAATCGCGGAAATTTTCAGCTCATCATCGATCACTTAGAAGAAGCCGGTTTCGGTGCACTGCAACATACGTACGAAATGCTGAAAAAGAAGTTGTCAGAGGAAGGTTTGTTCGATGAGGCTCATAAAAAAGCCTTGCCGCTTTTTCCGAAATGCATTGGTGTTGTGACTTCCCCGACGGGAGCAGCAATCAGAGACATTCTCACTGTTTTAAACCGTCGCTATCCCCTCGCCTCTGTCATCATTTATCCAACCCCTGTGCAAGGCGATACAGCGGCTCCAAAAATTGCAAAAGCCATTGAGATAGCTAATCAACGACACGAATGCGATGTGCTGATTGTCGGCCGCGGGGGTGGATCGCTTGAAGATCTGTGGCCTTTCAACGAAGAAATTGTCGCGCGCGCAATCTATGCCAGTGTCATTCCTGTTGTGTCCAGTGTTGGCCACGAAATCGATTTCACTATTTCTGATTACGTCGCAGATAAACGCGCTCCCACACCGAGCGCTGCTGCAGAGATTGTGAGCCCTGATCAAATAAAGCTAAAACAACAACTTAAACAGCACTATTCCTATCTGTATCAAAAGCTAAATCAACAATTGAAGGAACATCATCAAACATTAGATGTTCTAAAGAAAAGGTTAGAACGTGCGCATCCGATTTATCTCTTACAACAACAATCACAACAGTTGGACTATGCTGCTCATCAATTGCGCTCACAAATCAAACAAATCCTCGAACAAAAGAAATCACGATGGCTACACCTCTCAACCACACTGCAACAATTCCATCCACGCCATCGTTTAGAACACATGCAATATCAACTGAACATGCTTGGACAAAAGTGTGAAAGAAGCGTCAATCATCGTCTTCAAATGTTACAAGCGCGTTTTCAGACCCTCGCACGAACCCTACAAGCCATGAGCCCACTGGCCATTCTTGCCCGCGGTTATTCTGTCATAACGGATGCAAACGGGTGTGTCGTAAAAAATGCTCATCAGGTACATATAGGAGATGCCGTGCAAGCAAAGCTGCATCAAGGCACGCTGGAATGTGAAGTTATAAAATCCATCGATGAAGAATAAAGTTGCCTTATTAAAAAATGTTGCTATTTGTTAATAAAAGAATGTTCGTAGTTGTACGAATAAAATAACAAAGACGCACCATGTATCTATTCTCCCTCTCCAAAAAAATCAACAAACTGGTTACATTAGCAACATCCAATGATAAAGCTTTTCAAGAAGAGATGAGGACCCTCGTAACAACCGGCCAACTTGACGCACCCGATGTGGTTGTTAAATGTATAGCCTCTAAAGAGGCAAGTGCTCAAGAGGCCATAAAGGATTTCTTTTACCACTGTAGGAACAGACGCAATCCCTACGACCGAAAACAACAAGAACGTCTAGATCAGTTTCCGATCGATGCGATGATTGCATGCGCAAAATCTGAAAATAAGGTGGCTCAAAACTGGGCTGAAAAAACAATCAACGAATATGGAGCCAAAGGAGCGTCTGAAATAATACAACTAAAATTGGCATTCCAAATTCTTCTCACATACGTAGCCGGATGGGGCAAAGAATCAGCATTTGCACAAGAAATCATTTTGAACAATGCGAACTCTGATGATCCGAAGTTAAAAGATTTTGCTATAGATACGATTCTACAACTTATAGATCCCAAAAAATTATGGGAAGAGAAACGAAAACAGCATCCGGAAAGGTATGAGCAATCAGAAAAGAAATGGCAATCAACAGCCCTATCGATTCTGCTTGATCTCATACAAAAGAAGAATGTAGAAATCGTTAAAAACGTAATGGAACGATGTATTCAAGAAAGAAATCCATACGGCGAAATAAGGCACGGGGTGAAATTCAACTTTTTCAAACTTTTTATGTTTTTATCCCTACATCAAAATGAAGAGATCTATCGAGAAATAAAGCTATCCGACCTAGAGCCCTCTTTTATTGAAGAGATAAATCGTTATGTTTCTCCACACGAACTAAAAAAAGAAGATATAAATGAACTCGAAAGCATTCTCTATCAAGCAATATGCTTGCAGCCACAGGATTCAAAGATTCAATCTATCTTTCTAAAATACATAATTACTTCGAATCCTGATTTCCCTTCTTTTCAAGCAACACATCAAGTCCTATTGCTATGCGAGGATGGCAAAGATTACAACATACAATCGTATAGCAGAGATATTATGCAACATTGCATCGCAAGCAAAAATCCAGATCACAAAAACCTAGCCCGTGCTGTTTTGTGTACACATCTATCGAATAAACAGCAAAACATAACAAATATATATATAAGCGACTGTTTATTCTGCATCGAGCATAGCTCCTTATTTGGCAACCCCTTGTTTGATAGAGAGGAGACAAAAAAAGCACATATGGACTTTCTCAAAGATCTAGTTCTGTTCTGTCTAAGCGGCAAAGACAACGCATTGCAGGAGTGGGCAGAAGAAAAAATACTGGAATGGAAGCAAAAATCATTTTTGACAGACTTAATAAGAAACATCGAAAACACTAACAAAAAACCATCACCTCTTTACACAAACTCGCCACAGCACAAATGCTGAAACATGACAGATCGCATCGCTACGCCATCAGTCTTAACTGATTTTCTTCATCGTTACAGCGCATTTGACTCTCTGTGATCATCATGACCTGTTTTTTCTTCGTATCTATATGCCACCTTAACAAACTGGATTTATCGAACAGATCACGTATTTTTTTCACCAGCTCTTCTGAAGGAAAAGCAGAAAAAATATCGGACAGTTTATTTTGATACATCAGCCCCTGTTTCCTTAAATCACTAAAACTCTTTTCAAGCTCCGAAAAACCATCCATTTCAAAATGGCTACAACTACTTTTCATCATAAAATTCAACTGTTGCAACACTTGATCAACATTGGTGATGACTGAAAACAATGATGTCTCTTTTTCTTCATCCTCATTATATGTGTGGGGAAAAAAGGTACTCACAGAATGAAAGAGCCCGTCATCAACAAAATGAAAAAATTGAACAGCCTCTTGCTGCAACAATGAATTCACAGAATTTTCTAAATCAACTAAAAAAATATCGAGCAAATAAAGAAAATTCGGGAAGTTATTTATTAAACGTCTACATTCCTCTTGTTGAACCTCTTTAACCTCTTTTTGAACTGGTTTAAAAACAAACGCCTCATAACACTGCTGACCACGATATCCTTTATTATTTATGAGCCATGTTTCCTGCATCCTTTTTAACATCTGCGGCTTTTTCCTGCTTAATAAACGAGAGAACCTTTCGATCTCTTGCCCCTTAGGTGCGCTTTGTAGGAGATAGCTAGCCACCTCCCATCGAAACTTTCGTCTAGCACAGGTATTTATGGTCCTTGCGCCTTGAAAATGCAGACACTCGAGCCCTGCAACTGCCTCAATAATTTCTTTTTGCATTAAAACCCCGAATGGGAAATTTTCATTTAAAGAACAATGTTTCATAAGCCCTTGAAGAAAATCTTTTTCTTCGTTGGACAAACAAACAAAGATTGGCCGCCTGTTACTTTTTCGCTTGCTAATGAGACGACGGAATACCTTAAATTCAAAAGATTCAGTTGATAGATCATCAAAGAGAAACTGAAACATTAATTTTCTATAAGCATATACATCTCGTACATATGGATTTTTTTTCTCTTTAAAGCAGTCAATTTCCAACTCAGCCACAGTGTCAACAATTTCCTTTTGATTGAACTTTAAAGAGAAGCGCCAGTCTTGTTTAAGCGTCTCAAGGACCTTTTTATCTTCTTCTGACAAATAAACAAGTTGCTGTTCTTCTACTGTTCTTATTATTTCTTTTCCCATAACTCATCCTCATTATTTTTTTTGTTTTTCTCATGATGACACAGGTTTTGAAGTCAAATACTGAAACATGACAGCCGGAAAATGAATGACTGGATACCCCCGCCGAAGCTAAGCATGACGATACAGTTGCTACACTGTCAGTCTTAGATTTTCTTCATCGTTACAGCGCATTTGACTCTCGGTGATCGTCATTATCTGTTCTTTCTTCGTATCTATGCGCCGCCTTAACGAACTGGATTTATCGAATAGATCACGTATTTGTTTCACCCGCTCTTCTGAAGAAAAAGCAGAGGAAATATCGGACAGTTTATTTTGATATCCCCACCCCAGCCTTAAATCACTAAAACTCTTTTCAAGCTTCGAAAAGCCATCCATTTCAAAATGGCTACAACTACTTTTCATCATAAAACGCAACTGTTGCAACACTTGATCAACATTGGTGATGACTGAAAACAATGATGTCTCTTTTTCTTCATCCTCATTATATGTATAGGGGAAAAAGGTACTCACAGAATGAAAGAACCCTTCATCAACAAAATTAAAAAATTGAACGGCCTCTTGCTGCAACAATGAATTCACAGAATCTTCTAAATTAACTAAAAAAGTATCGAGCCAACAAATAAACGCTTTTGGGTGATGTAATAAACAATCCTCCTGTTTATATTCCTCTCCTTTAACCTCCTCTTGTTCTGCGAGAAGTTCTCTAATTTCATAATGGCCTATCTCATAACGCACTCGTTTGCGAGGAGGTGTTTCTTTTTTGTCCAATCTTCTTTTTTCTGACATCTTTTTCCATAACTCTTTTATCCTCAATTTTTCTTTACTTACTGACATGGAAAAATTTTTGAACGCTTCATACTCAACTTCACCTTGTACGAGATAATCAACTACCTCGCCTCGAAATTTTTGTATGGCAACAGTGCTGATAGTGCTCTCGCCTTGAAAATGCAGACATTCTAATTTTAAAACAGCCTCAATAACTGTTTGTCGACTTAGAAAGCTAAGGTGAAAACATTCATCTGAAGAGCAACGTTTCTTAAGCTTTTGAAGATATGCTTTTTCTTTGTCGGACAAATAAACAGAGAGTTGTTGGCCATTATTTTTTCGATTATTAACGAGACGACAGAACTCCGTAAATTCAAAATATTCAGTTGCTCGGCCACCAAGAGATTCAAACATTAGTTTTCTATAAGCATTTATTTCATGTACATATGAAGCTCTTTTCCCTTGAAAACGGTTCATTTCTAACTCAATCACCGTGTTAATAATTTCCTCTTCACCAGAAAGAACTACATCCAAAGATTCTGGGGGAAAAAGCCGGCCTTGTTTGAGCTGCTCAAGCACCTCTTTATCCTCTTCTGACAAATAAACAGGTTTTCGTGGACCACGTCGAAATCGGTATTTATATGCATTCAGGAAAGTGGAAAATGTTCTGAATGCATCGTTGAAAATCTCGTCAAATTCAGAAAACCGATTATCAGTAAGATACTGAAACAACGCCTTCCGATAGTAGGTTACTTTGCGTGCCTGCGGAGCACTTTTAAAACGAGCAGACTGCAAACTACGAATAACGTGAAGAATTTCCTCCTGATTGAAATCATTCAGTTGAAATTTGGAAAAGAAATATCTTTCCTTCAGCCGATCAAGAGCCTCTTTTTCTTTTTCTGACAAAACAACAAATTTCTGTTTGTGTAGAACTTTTGGCATCACAACTTCTTCTACGTTTCTTTTTCTTTTTTTTCCCATAACTCATCTCATTATTTTTTTGTTTTTCTCATAATTCCCCACATTCCTAAGAACATAGTTAGTAAAATATAGCAGCTATAAATCCATATACATGAAACTCGATGTTAGAACCCGAATGCGCATCAAAACAAGCCAGAGTAGAATGCCGCCCTTTTTTGTCAGGGGATAAATATGTCAGAACAAAAACCTGCTATTGGATTTGTGAGCTTAGGGTGCGCAAAAGCTTTGGTGGATTCTGAACAAGTCATGACGGAATTGCGCCGTGAAGGGTATGAAATCGTAGACGATTACAAACAAGCAGACCTCATCATCATCAATACGTGCGCCTTTATTAACGAAGCCATCGAAGAATCGCTCCTTGCCATCAAAGAAGCCTTGCTCGAAAACGGCAAAGTCATCGTAATGGGCTGCCTTGGAAAACGAAAAGTGACGATATTGGAGCAATTCCCGCTCGTACTCGGCATTGTCGGGCCAAACGATACAAAAGCTGTGTTGCAACTGGTTCATCAGCATTTATCTCCGCCACGCCATGCTGTTGCTACTTCCTTGCCAAAACAAGGCATCAAACTCACACCATCCCATTATGCTTATTTGAAAATTTCAGAAGGATGCAATCATCAATGCACGTATTGCATCATCCCTGAATTGCGCGGCCCTCTTGTCAGCCGCTCTATTGGAAACATTTTGGATGAGGCAGAAACGCTCGTGAACGCAGGTGTTAAAGAACTGTTGATCATCGCACAAGACACCAGCGCTTACGGAAGTGACTTAAAATTTAAAACAGACTTTTGGAAAGGACGCCCGTTAAAAACCAACCTATTGGATCTAGCAAAGACGTTAGGGGAATTCGGCATATGGATTCGACTGCATTATCTCTATCCCTACCCCAACGTTGATGAACTGATTCCATTGATGGCCGAAGGAAAAATCCTTCCGTACCTCGATGTACCTTTACAGCATGCAAACGCACGTATTCTGGAGCTGATGCGTCGTCCGGCTCATACGGAGAAAATGCTAGAACGCATCTCAAAGTGGCGAGAACAATGCCCCAATTTAACGATTCGCAGCACATTCATTGTGGGTTTTCCGGGTGAAACGGATCAAGAATTTGAAGAATTGTTACGCTTTTTAGAGAACGCGCAATTAGATCGCGTGGGATGTTTCAAATACTCACAAGTCAAAGGCGCAAAAGCCAATGAACTGCCAGACTACATTCCTGAAGACGTCAAAGAACAACGGCTAGAAGCACTCATGACTTTGCAAGCAGACATCAGTGAAGAAAAGATGCAGAAGAAAATCGGCAAAACAATAGAAGTATTGGTGGATGAAGTAACAGAAGATCAGATGATTGGACGCTCAGAAGGCGACGCTCCCGAAGTCGATGGCAATGTATTTATAGAAGGATCTTTTCAGTTACTCCCTGGGGATTTTGTGAAAGTAAAAATAACAGACGCCGATGCATATGATTTATGGGGAAAACTGTAGAGACGCGATTCACCGCGTCTCTTAACAAACAAAATAATTCACGACGCGCTATTTGTCACACGTGTTATCCACATAAGGAAAAGCATAGGAGACATCTACAATAGTGTTATCCGCATAGTCTGCTTCAAGGACATTCAGACACTGTGGTTTATCCGCAGCAAATAAAGAAAGTGTTAAGGACTTACCGTCTAACAAGAAATTATCTGAAGAAATCGTGCTGAATTTATAATCTTTTCCCTGCTTCGTTCCTGTCACCGATAAAGTGCATATATTTTTTTGCTGATCGTATTGCACGTTGTATTGCGCACTATCACCAAAGACTTCATTCAACTGATCTTGCACCAACTCATTCTTAAGAAAACTCTCACAACTCATCGGCGGAATTGTTGGAACAGGCATTTGAGCGAACGCAATGCCACTTAACAACAAAGACACAATCACAAGTATTTTTTTCATCGAAAAACTCCTTACAAAGGAAACAAAAGGCAAAAAATCATAACAAAACCCCCTATCCCCGTCACCTTCCAACAATGTCCTGAAATAAAATCGCAACGCCCCGTCTCAAGGCAAGATAAATCGCGGTGTTCCACCGTCATCCTCGCGAAAGCCAAGAATCCAGAATATATATATTTTCTGGATGCCCGCTTTCGCGGGCATGACGATACAGTTGCTACGAGTACTCCGCCGTCATCATCCCCAGTTCTGCAAAAATTCCTCAATTCTCTCGATGAAACAACTCAATCGAATATTCTTTCGCAGTTTCCAAATCTTCTCGAAGTGTTTTGAATTTCTTGCTGAGTCTTTTGACGTCCTTTTGGAAGGCTTTGCATTCTTGATACTTAATCGTCGTCATCTGGATAATCCCGTACAGACGTGTTGGATGTACGATAAAAAACAGCTTCGTAATCCAGTTCTTCTTTTTCTTTTGCACCCAACCACGGCACATCGAGATGTGAAAGTTCAGACAGCATGGTTGCATTAAGATCAGAAAGTCTTTGTCACTCCCAATCGATATGCTCGATCTCTCGCCCACTCAACAAACTGATATCAGGATCCAACCCAAACTTTAGGCAAATAGCCCCACGATTCCGCCGCCGACACCGAGGAGAACGGTTGCACCAAGAAAAATGCCAACAACCCATGCGTAGATGCCTTTCAAGCGATATTTACCAGGCAATACTTTGATCGCAAGCACATAGAGAAACCCAAGAACAATCGGTAACAACAAAGCATTCATGACTTCGATCGCAACACTTAAACGCACAAGATTCACATGCGACGCAACCAACACACCGCCTAACAACAACACCACTGCATAAGCCAGATAAAACCAAGGTGCTTCACTGGGTTTATGTTCGAGCGAGTGCCTATAACCCGTGATTTCGCCCAACCCCCAAGCGGCTGTTAACGACACAACAATAGCCGCCACTAAAGACGCTCCCAACATTCCTGCTGCAAACAGAAGCTTTCCCGCGGTCATCCCTAAAAAAGGGATCAATGCATCACTAATTTGATGCACGTTATTCAATGAACAACCGGGATTTATTTTTCCAATAGTCGATGCCGTCGTAATCATCACAGCCATCATAATGAGCTGCGTCACGACAGCACCAATCGCTGTATCGATTCGTGAAAAACGCATATAGGTATTTTGGCAATTTCTGTGCGACACACAGCACGCATCGCCATGCAAGCCATGCTCTTGGCATGACATATGTTTGTCCACGATGGCGGACTGTTGATAAAAAATCATCCACGGCATGATCACGGCACCAATATTCGCAGCCGCTAAATAAAAGTAATGCGGATCATTTAACGGGATATTAAAAAATTGCGTGCGCACATCATGAAATAAAGGATGTGCCATCCATGCGACCGCGATAAAAACAAGCTCAAACAAACCGAGCGCAATGGCACAACGCTCTACAGAACGATAAGTACCGCTCATCACAATCGCGAGCAAAAAGAAAATCGAGAGGCTCAACGATAGCCAACACGGAATACCAAAAAGCGCGCCCACACCCGAGATGCCAGCAAACTGCGTCAAGATGGCGCCCACACAGGTCACAACGAGCGTTGCCACAGAAAGCCATGCCCAAGCTGTTCCAAAGGTCCGTTGAATCAATTGACCATGTCCCACCCGCGTGACAACCCCTAAACGCACGGTGAGCTCTTGAGTGATATACAAAATCGGAATGAGAAGTGCTTGCAATAGGATCATGCGATACCCCCACACAGCTCCTGTTTGTGCTGCTGTAATGAGACTGCCTGCATCCGTATCTGCAAGCATCACGATGATTCCCGGACCAAAGACTGTGAGTAATATCTTTATTTTTTTTAACGCCATATTGCTTTTCGATCGCTGTTTTAAAGGCGCGCGATTATGGGTGAAAACAAATGTGAATAATAGAAAAGGAACAAAGAAAGATGGCGCCCCGGACAGGATTCGAACCTGTGACCTTTCCCTTAGGAGGGGAATGCGCTATCCAACTGTGCCACCGGGGCTCTAAAGATCAGCACTAAAGGAACGGCCATCAACGACCAATCTTGGACGAACAATCGTCCTTAAAATACTCATTTACTTACATGTAAACTGCGCTTTTGCGGATGATTGTTCGTCCAACCTTGTCTCGCTGCTGACCGTTCTCCGTAATTCATGTTCTTAATCTGGGAAAGTACAACTTACATCTTGAAGTGTGTTGGTACCGAGGGTCGGAATCGAACCGACACGGTGTTGCCACCACCAGATTTTGAGTCTGGCGCGTCTACCAGTTCCGCCACCCCGGCACACAAGGCTGGCGAGTTTAGCAAAGGCCTCCATCCAATCAATTAATATTTTCAGAAGAGAGATATCAAATCTGGATTCCAGCAAGCAGTTAAGAATGACGACGAAATTGTATTTCTGCATTGCTGCACCATGAATTGCATAACAAGGGGGAGAACCTATAATGCTGCGTTTATTTCACGAGCGAGACTCCTTCATGAAAATACTTAAATTATTGATTCTTTTGCCCTTTCTTTTTTGCCCAATACTTTCCAACGCAACATTGCCTCAACTGTTTTCCATGCAACAAAAACCAAGTTTGTCACACATGTTGAAACAGGCTTTGCCAGGAGTCGTTAACATCGTTTCCCAAGGAGAATTACCGATCCCTAACGATCCTTTTTTACGCCGTGAATTAGAGCAACAACAACACGGAGCTTCTGTCGAACAAAACAAGCATTTTGTCAGCGTTGGCTCAGGAGTCATCATCGATGCAGAACACGGTTTAATCATCACTAACGCACACGTCGTAAATCTCGCTCGAAACATCACTGTAACTTTAAATGACGGGCGTCATTTTCAAGCGAAAAAAATAGGAGAAGACGACACAACAGATATCGCAGTTCTTCAAATTAATGCCACTGATTTAACCTCTATTCCATTTGGAGATTCCAATAAATTAGTTGTTGGTGATTTCGTAGCCGCTATTGGCAGCCCTCTTGGATTAAAACAAAGTGTTACTTCCGGGATAGTGAGCGCATTGCACCGAAGTGACCTTGGAATCGAAGGGCTCGAAAACTTTATCCAAACCGACGCCCCCATCAATATGGGAAATTCCGGGGGAGCTCTGATGAACATGGACGGACAATTGGTTGGTATTAACACCGCATTGCTATCTGGCTCAGGCGGCAATATAGGAATCGGGTTTGCCATCCCCTCCAACATGGCAAAAAGCGTTGTCGCACAAATTTTAGAATTCGGAAAAGTGCAACGCGGTTTGATGGGAGTTTTGGTACAAACACTCTCTCCAGACTTAGCCGCTGCATTGCACACGCCAAGACAAAAAGGTGCCATTATTTCTCAAATCGTCCCTTACTCTCCTGCTGCACATGCCGGCTTAAAAGTGGGCGACATCATCATTTTCATCAACAAAGAAGCAATCACTTCCAGTGAAGATGTTCAAAACACGGTAGGGCTCATGCGAGTAGGCGAGACAGCGAAAGTCACTGTGTTACGACAACAAAAACAATACAGTTTTACCGTTAAAACCTCCGACCCAAAAATTAGTCTCACAATGGCTCAAAAAGAAAATCCATTTTTATACGGACTAGAACTTGCAAACTTCACGGAAGAAAACACCGCTCATGGATATGTACAAGGTATAAAAGTATTGAAAGTAAACAATTACTGCCCTGCTTGGACTGCTGGTTTAAGAGAAGACGACATCATTGTGTCTGCCAATAACCAACTCGTGCACAACATTTCACAACTAAAAACGATCGCTCACGGCAACACAAAGAACCTTTTGTTGAACATTCTTAGAGACAAAGGCGCGGCCTTTGTCGTCATCAAATAAGGCTTATAACCACAACATGAACAAACGAATCACATTAACTTTTTTCATTGGGCTTTTGAGTTGCTGCATATCGTTACCTCTCTTTGCAAAACAGAAAACACATGCTGCCATGCCAACCGTAGTCACCCTGACTAAAGCGGCTATGCATGAGTGGCAACCCACTACGCAAGTCGTAGGCACTATCAATGCTATTAACAGCATCAAGGTCACACCACTCATTGCGGGGCAAGTCACTGAAATTTATTTTCGATCAGGACAAATGGTGCAACAAGGACAACAGCTTGTTCAAATTTATCCAAACATCATTCAAGCACAATTAGATAAGGCAGCCGCGCAATATAGAACCAGCCAAATCAACTACGAACGTTTCAAAAAATTGGCGAATCAAGGTTACTACGACAAAGCGGATCTTGATTTGAAATTAGCTGAATTAGAAAGCAACAAAGCAGACGTAAATCAGTTACAAGCTCAATTGTCACTCACCAACATCACCGCTCCTTTTGCAGGAAAGATAGGATTGAGGAATATCAGCATAGGCGATTATTTATCTCCTGGAGACTCTATCACCACTTTAGAAGCCACGGACCCTTTGCGTGTTGATTTCACACTGTCGGAGCATTACATCAGCCAAGTGAAATTAGGAAATACCGTTAAAATTATTTCCCGCGCATTTCCGAACAAAGCTTTTGAAGGCCCTATTTATGCATTCAACTCCATCGTCGATCCCAACACACGCACATTAGATATGCGAGCAAAGATCAGTAATCCAAAAAACGAATTAATTCCAGGTACTTTCGTGGAAGTCACTGTGTCGTTGGGCAAAAAAGAACGTGTCATTTTCTTGCCTCAAAATGCCATCGTCTACGCTTCGGATGGAACGTTCGTCTACCTCATGAAAGATCACAAAGCCATACGAACAAAAATCAAATTAGGCCCTCTCATTCAAAACAATCAAGCAGTCGTGTTTGACGGAGTGAAGGCAGGTGATGAGGTCATCACAGGGGGGCAATTGAAACTCAGTGATGGATCCGCCGTTATGACACAAGAAGAAGCGCAAGCTTATTTCAAAAACATGCAGAAAAAGAAATAGCTCCCTCGGTTGTCATCCCCGCGCTTTTCTCGTCATTCCCGCGAAAGAGGGAATCCAGGAAAGATATCAATTCTGGATCCTTAGTTTCGCGGGGATAACGACAGATTCGCGGGGATAACGACAGAACGCTAACGAACTCAAGCATTGCCACAAAGAGAAAAAAACATGGCTTTTACAGACGTATTTATAAAAAGACCCGTTTTCTCAACCGCTTTAAGTTTGATCATCTTTTTGGTCGGCTTGGTATCTTATAAACAGTTGCCCGTACGCGATTACCCTGAAATTGATGCCTCTGTAGTCACTGTAACTACCACCTATCCTGGAGCCCCTGCATCCCTGATGGAGGGATTCATCACAACACCGATGGAAAATGCAGTATCGGGTATCGACGGCATCGATTACATGACGTCATCAAGCACGCAGAGCACCAGCACGATCACGGTTTATATGAAACTGGGCTACGACATCGACCGCGCCATGATCAACATTTCCAACAAAGTCGACTCCGTGATATGGGAATTGCCGAAAGATATTTACAACCCCGTGATTGAGAAACAAGACCCAAACGCCACCCCTATCCTTTGGTTCTCTTTTGCCAGCGACTCCATGAGTCCTGAAGAAATTACTGATTATTTATTACGTGTTGTGCAACCGCAGATGGAAACAGTCAACGGTGTCAGTCAGGCTCAAATCGTTGGTGAAAAGGAATATTCCATGCGCGTTTGGCTCGATCCAAAATTGATGGCAGCGCATCAAGTGACAGGAAACGATATTGAAGAGGCACTGAATGCTCACAACGTACAAGCCACTTCTGGAACACTAAAGGGGCCTTATCAACAATTTGATATCTACAG
Source organism: Gammaproteobacteria bacterium (assembly GCA_018812595.1). GTDB lineage: Bacteria > Pseudomonadota > Gammaproteobacteria > UBA12402 > UBA12402 > JAHJDF01. The sequence goes on along the minus strand of JAHJDF010000002.1, from coordinate 46,575 downwards.
CACGACAGACATTAACCAGCCGCCCCAATTCAATAACATCGTGATTCGAAACGAGAACGGTCGATTTGTGAGAATTAAAGATGTTGGCCATGCAGAACTAGGGCCACAAGACACCGACTTTTCCGTTTTCATGAACGGGAAACCCAGTATTTTTATGGCCATCACGCCTAAGTCAGATGCGAATCCTTTAGACGTTGTGAAAGACATTCATCAATTGCTTCCACATATTAAAGTGAACATGCCTCAATCTTTGGTATTGAGCACTTTGTATGACGCTTCCTTGTTTATTAATGCGTCCTTACACGAAGTAACAATGACCATTTTCATCGCTTGTTTTTGCGTCTTTCTGGTGATCTTTTTCCTATTGGGCTCTCTACGCAGTGTCTTTGTTCCTGTCATCACCATTCCCCTCTCATTGGTCGGCGTTTGCTCGCTCATGATTGCTGCTAATTTCTCGATCAATATGTTGACGTTATTGGCTTTTGTATTAGCCATCGGTTTGGTTGTTGATGATTCTGTCGTCGTACTTGAAAACATCCACCGTCATTTGGAAAGCGGCGCCTCTCCTAAAAAAGCGGCCATCGATGGAGCGCGCGAAATTTCATTCGCCGTCATTGCAATGACCCTAACATTAGCGGCTGTTTACGCTCCAATCGGTTTTGTTACAGGACTCACTGGAAAATTATTCCGAGAGTTCGCATTCACATTAGCGGGCACCGTTTTATTTTCCGGTTTTATTGCGCTCACTCTGTCGCCGATGATGTGTTCCAAATTATTTAAAGAAGACGAGAACTTGAATGCAGGTTTCCCAGGGTTCGTGAACCGTTCGTTTTCGATCTTAATGAACGGATACCAAAAAGCACTTCACATCGTACTCAACAAAAAAACATGGATAGTTCTTATAGCACTTGTCGTTTATGTTTCCTGTTACTTTCTCTATCAAGCTTTGCCTCAAGAACTCGCGCCTGATGAAGATCAAGGCGTCGTCATGGGCATGGTTACGGGACCTGCAACAGCCAATCTTGATTACATAGAACGAACAACAAAATATACCGAAGGTATTTTCAAAACGATTCCAGATGTTGCCAATTACGGTGTAGTAAACGGTTACCCGAGCGGTGTGAACACGGCCTTCTTGTTGTTGACTTTGAAGCCATGGGACCAAAGAAAAATAACAGCCATGCAAATTAATCAGCAATTGTTGCCACAACTCTGGACGATCCCAAGCGTACAAGCGTATTCGTTTTTACCCGCTTCATTGCCGGGTTCTGAAGGATTTACACCCGTCTCGTTTGTATTAAAAACGACAGAACCTTTCGTAAATCTAGAAAAATATTCCAATCAATTAGTACAAGCCGCGCAAAACTCCGGTCTTATGCAAAACGTGATGAGTGATTTGATGATCGACAAATCACAAGTCGTTGTAGATATCAATCGTGAAAAATCAGCGGATCTCGGCATTGGAATGTCACAAATTGCCAGTGCTTTAAATATATTTTTAAGCACACCGATCGTGACGCGATTCAATCGAGAAGGCAGAAGTTACGAAGTGATTCCAGAGCTATACGATCAATACCGCTCTATTCCTGAAAGCCTCAACATCTTGCATGTAAGAACTTCAAGCGGGCAATTGATTCCATTATCGAACATTGTGAACATCTCTTTGCAAACCATTCCTCGTTCGCTCAATCATTTCCAACAACTGCGATCGGCCACCATCACTGCGAACTTGTCTCCAGGCATTACGGTTGGACAAGCACTTGAGGAAATGAATGCTCTGGCAAAGAAGATCATCGGCAAAGATAGAAATGTACAAATTGATTATTCGGGACAATCGAGGCAGTTCTATCAAGCTGCAGGAAAAATGGTGCAAACCTTTATTTTTGCAGTGATTTTCATCTTCCTGATATTGGCCGCACAATTTGAAAGTTTTAAAGACCCTTTCATCGTGATGTTAAGTGTGCCGTTATCAGTCGCAGGCGCTTTAATCCTTCTGGTGTTGTTCGGCGCTACCATCAATATCTATACACAAATCGGTCTTGTGACACTCATCGGATTGATTACCAAAAACGGTATTTTGATTGTGGAATTTGCCAACCAACAACAAGAGAAAGGCATCGAATTTAAAGAAGCGATTATCACCGCAGCATCTTATCGATTACGCCCCATTTTAATGACCACCTTCGCCATGATTTTAGGCGCCCTCCCCCTCGTCTTTGCGAGCGGTGCAGGATCGGTCTCACGCAATCAAATGGGTTTAGTGATCGTCGGAGGTATGAGCTTCGGAACCTTGCTAACGCTGTTTGTCGTACCCACGGCTTATTATTTGATGGCAACAAGAATAAAGCATGAAGAAAAATAGTAGAGATACGGTCTATTACATTACATCGCTACATTTTTAATCCCACTTTATGGGCACATTGTTTTTGCCAAATTTTAATATTGTTAATATGTGTCTTACCTAAAAGATGATCCCTTACCTGATTCTGTAACGCGCTTTGAAAATGCTCATAAGCCTGTTGATAATCTTCCAATAAATAGGCAGCACGACCTCGGAAATAATAGCTCTGACTATCTTCTGCAAATGCCATTTCCAATAATTCTTTAAGGCATTTTGTTCCATATTCTCTTAATTGCTCATGGCCAGTTCTTATAAAAAGCGCTCCGATATATATATGGAGTCGTACCGACCATTGTGATCGATCAAGGGATTCAAGCGAGGCCAGAAAAGCTGAAGCAATATCGGCATCGGCAAGACACTGATACAAGTAAACCCCTTCACTTTTTTTTCTGGTCATTACCTCGATATCCCGCAAACAAACAAAGATATTTTCTAACGAAAATTTTTCCATCAATTGTTGAAATTGCACTTTTAAATCAATTTCTTTTTCTTTTGACGATAACCAGTGATAAACAGAAGACTCTAAAATCAACAACTGAATGAAAGAGAGAGGTTTGTCTCTCACAGGCCCTTTTTCTGATGCACTTCTTTCGTCTCGTTGACCAAAAAAAGTTAGATCTGTTTCTTCATTTGGATTCCAATCCACTAAAGATTTTGTCGTCCAGTCAGAATCAGAATCCGCATCCTGAAACTCCATCTCTTCTAAACACGAAAGGGATAAGCCTGAAAAGACATACAACAATGAAGGCAAATGATGCAAAAATAATTCATGTTGTATTTTTTGAAGAACAGAGATGCCTATTAAACTCTCATCAACTCTTCGTTCGAATTGTTCCTGTAGATAAATTGCCGCAATAATTGTCTGTCGCTTATTCATACGCCCATCTTGGTTACACGGCGCATAACACAAATGATTCAACCACTCTGGACCACCAACGCAGTCCACAACCCATTGAACAGCCTTTTTTAATTCATTCACAAAATAGAAATGTTCATCGCCATACAACAATAAAACATTTCTAAGATTCTGATTTTGAGGATTCTCTTTCAGTAATCGTTTGAATAAAGCACGTTCACCCAAAACCATTTTTCTTTTTTGCTGCACCAACAATTGAACACGACGATGAATCAAGTCAGATAAATCACTGTTGGGGTCTTCTTCTTTTAAAGATTGGTAATAATGCTCCCAATCCTTACAAGAACATTGATCAATCCGTTCCTCATGACGAGCAAAAACAACATCGAACAAAAGACACGCAGATGCGTAATCCTGTACGTCTGCATGTTGTACAGCCAACCGTTGAATCTCAAGCCACAATTTAGGCCAAAGCCTATCTATATGAGCACTATGCTCTTGATAAATCGCCGCAATCTTCTGTGCTTCAGACGACATAGTTTGGTGTGACTGAAGCCCCTCATAAAGACCAACCAATTCCGTTAGAACAGGAACCGAATATACGGTCACAAGCTTTTTTAAAAAACAATATTTCTCTTGTGGAGACCGTAGACTATCAGCAGACAGGATCTCAAAAACTTGATCACAAAATTGTTTTTCGTACTCTTCCGACACGCGAAGCGACAGCAAAATGTTTAACAATGAACTTCTATCATCAGGCCCGCTCCAACGTTCCCAATACAGATCCACAATCTTTTGAGCCAACGGAGAGGAAACGACTAACGAACTACCTTCTTGTGGAAAATTGATTTGTCCCAAAAAGAAAAGATCACTCAACATTGCGTCATTCAAATGAATGCACCAAAGGCATTCTGGATGTTTACGAGCATAATCACACGCTATCTCCACAAACATACCCCAAGCATCTGGACACATATCAATAGAAAGAGCAGTAATTCTCTCGTCTTTTATCGATAAAAAAGAACTGAAGTCTTCACGTTCCACTTTCTTTTTGTTGATAGAGTCCCCAACCAATGCCTGGATTGTTTCTTTGTGAAAAAAGAAACAATTTGGAAAATCCTCCACTTGATGACTATCACGATCTAAAAACCCTAGCTTGTACAATACCTCTTCCGTTTCAGGTGAATTAAAACGAATAGCCACGTAATGATCAGTCATTGCAACAAAACGAATACTTTGACGCCATTCGTCTAATCGGATTGAAAATTTTTCCTCGTCCATTTCAAGATCGATTTGATTCACAGAGGGAAAACAACGCAATAAAAATAAGATCAATTCACTGTCACACCACCCTTCTATAATTTTGATGCGTTTCATCTCTTTTATAATGGGTTGAATGATTAAAGACAGCTCCATATAAATGTTTGGTTCTAAACGACGAGAAATAACAAACTGCTCGAACCGCGGTAGAAAATGCAATTGATCGATAACTCTTTTTAAATAATCTCCAAGACTAAAAAAAGGAACTCCAGTTTTCATCGAATCATACAAAACAGAGCTCTGCAGATTTGGATCATCGATTTCAAAATGAACATTCGAAACCCTAAAAAAAGCATGAATGAGATCAATTGCGAATTTTGCTTCACCGCTTAAATGAATCACAATTTTCTGTTCAGATTGTCGATCGATAAGATTTCGTAAGAAAGATTCAATTCCCCAATTATTATCTAAGTACAACTCCTTTAAATTCGGTAAAACAAAAGGAAGTCTACGAATATTCCCGCTTCCTCTTAAATCGAGGATTCGCAAATTCGGAAAATTCAATTTCAAGTTGGGAGTCATCAAACGTAGGTTTGGCATATTACTCAAAATCAAATGCTCTAAAGGCAAATCGGTTGCACGGCTCAGATGCTCCATAGCTGAATCCGTGAGCAACGTCTCATTAAGATTCAAGGTACGGAGATGATAAATAGGCCCATTCATTAATTTCAAAATATCGCGATCTTTGAGCACCTGGGCATAACGATGTAGCGACAGTGAAGAGAAAGGGGTAACCAATAAAATATCTAAAATTGCTCGTTGCTGCTCTCGTGTAAGCAATATCTTTATTTCATCAATATGTTTATAAAGCCTTTCTAAACATAAATATTTCTCCTCAGGAAAAAGTTGTTCGAATCTAAGTGTGAACGGTTTTTTGCGCAATAAATCGCCGTGAAGCTGAACTATAGTCGAGTGATCTTCTTGCTCGTAAAAAGCGATTAATTGCTCTAATAAGCCTTTGGCCTGTGTGGGAGAAAAGAAATCATCACGCTCATTTGCGATCTCCTCTACTTCTTCTTTAGACAATTGAAACGGAGATCGTCTATATCCCAAAGCTTTTGTGATACCACGCAAACCTTCCCCATATAACAAAAAATTGTATTGGGTAGTTGTTGCAGTCGGCTCTGAGGCTATTAATGAACGGCTCGAATAAGTAGACGAGGACAATCCATTCTGTGCCATCTGCAGCAAGTGATCGAAACGTTCTTGAACAGCTCCTTTTTTAAAACACGGTTTATAAAACTTAGATAAAAGAGACAATACATGGCGCAAGATCACAAACGGTGATTCATTCGTCCACACTTCTAATTCTTCTCTCAATTTCTTCATTCGAAAAAACAAGCTTTGAACATACCCTCCAATAGGAATACACAAGAGGCTGGAATTTAACTTATGTGTTTCTAAAGGGTTAACAGGACGAGTTGTGTTAAATTTCTCTTTCCCTGACTCATAGAGTTGTCCTATATAGCCATTAAACAGCATCGACAACCTGCTATTTTCAACCCGGCACTCTTCAATCCACGCTTTCAAGACCATATCAAAATCTAATGTTAAGAATTGATGGAAGACATCTGGATCTAAAATAGGAATACGCATTAAATCTAATAAGAAAAACATATTAATAAGTTCAGGCTTCTTCATATCCTCTTGTTCTTTGAATGCACGAGCATCAAAAACTCTAAAATCAAAGGAATCATTATCGGATGCTTGCAACACAGCATTTCGCCCGTGCAAATCTGAAATCAACAACAAGAGAAAAAATAAAAAATTACGTGTAAAAGATACAGAATTGATTCTATTAAGGTCATCAGGGCTTTCTTTTAAGACATTCGATAACAATCGTCCTTTCACATGTTCGCGAATCTCTATAGCAATTATCTTCCCACGATAATCGAGACGCGCCACGGCAGCTCGCGGCAATATTTTCTCGCCAAACACGCGCTGCGCAAGTCGCTGCATGGCAAAGGACGGCATGTCCGGCCAAAAAACCACTTCGTATACAGGTCCTTTGTATTCATCAAGATTGAGATTAGGGTCATAAGGAATATCTGAACAAACGGTGAAAACGCAATGGGTACCCGCACGATCTGTTGGCGGTTCACGAAAGTTTCCATTCTCATCCAACAACCAAGAATGAGCATTTTCTGATAGAGCAAATGTTTTTCCCGATTGGAAAGAAATGTGAAGCGATTCGTCATCAGATATGGGGGCTTCAGAAATAAAACTTTTCAGACCTTCCCAAAACATAAAATCTTGCTCCAAGACCGGCAACGCATCTCCATTCAATTGTTGTTTCTCTAAATTCTTCAACCATGTTTTACGCCTGTTTTCATCTGTTGCATTGTTATGCGTCTCAGCAAAATAACATTTCAAGTAGCGATAAAAGAGAACTTGTAAATGAGGGGTTAATCCAAAACAAAAGGTTTGAAAAAGTTCAAACTTCGCATCGTGTTTGAAGAACTCTTTAATTTGTCTTTCGAATATTTTTTTAAAAATCGTCTCTTTTTCTTCCGATGACAAATTGCTCTGATCAATAACATCCAAGAAAACAGGTCTGACGGATAATGACAAATGCATATAGCGTTGAAAATAATCGGACCATCGATGACTAACAGCTTCTGGATTTTCAGAAAAAAGAAAACGCAGCAAATAAGGACGATATTGCTCAGGATCTTTTGGCATTGGGGTATTTGCACAAACCATCTGCGGTTGCTTTGATATTCCACCAAAGCATTGTTGTCTCGCGAACACAGGAGCAGCTTCGTTGTCATAAGGTGTATAACCCAAACCAATAAACCGTAACTCCGCTTTCTCCTGCTTTTCATTCCAGGTTAACTCAAAAGTTAATGAGCTATTAAAAAACGATAATTCACTTATTTTTTGTTTTTCCGGATCGAGCTTATCGCTCAAATTGCAATAACCGTGTCGGATAGAAACCCGATAACCGCCAGTAATCTCATCAAGCGAAAGATCAAAATTATTCTTACTCACACTTTTCCCTGCTTCTAAAAACCATTGAATCAATGGACCAGCAGAACCATTAACAACGCCATAATCTCCAAAACTAGTTCCTTGTGACAACAAAGCTTTCAAGAAAAGAGCCAACTCATGACCAGGAGATGATTGCAAGACTGCGTCCAATAGAGAAATCCCTCGGTCCCGATCCGTCGCATAACGTGTTTCAACGAACGCTACAATCTCTGCTCGTTGTTCTGGATCACGATATTTTTCATTCAACTCCTTAAAAGAGTTTGTAAGCGGTTCAACAACAATTCGATTCCCTTGCTCGGTATGTCCTACATACCATAGATGCGGATACACGATCTTTCTCTCTAACATCATCGGTAAAAAATGATGGATCAATACGTGCATCATCTTTTTCGATTGTTGCTTCTCCGGATTGGCAAAAGCTTTTTTATAAAATTTGCCTAAAACATAATCTAAAAAATGAGTCCCTTCGCGGTATTCCAAAAGATCTTCTAGCCAACCTCTCTCGCTATCTATCTTTCCACCGATCTTTACTCCTTGCTGTTGCAATACTTGTAAAACAGCTAATAAAGCAAGGGCATGTAACGAAATCTCTGCATCTGTTATTAATGTTTCAAAAAAACCTATTTGTTCTTGAATGCTTTTTTTCATCGACGAGGAAAATAATTCCCAATACCTATCCAGAACCACACGGTCCTCTAAGTTATTCATAAACAAACTTTCAGGCGCTTCTAAAGGAAAGAGATGATCGCTAAATAACGCACTTGCAACACAAATCCGATGAAATGCGTTGTTATACGGTCTCAAGATGAACTGTTCGAAATTGCCATAGACCCCATCTTCTTTTTGAGTGAGCGAATACACTAAAGAATGGTCTGCAAGACACTCCCCTTTTTCAGAAAAAATTCCGGTGCTAAAAATAAGCGTCACATCAAAGTTAGGATCTTCTTTAATATGCCATTGAAGATTATCAATTCTCACGTGATCCTTTTGCCCAAAGCGTTCATACAAAGACTCAATCGCTGTAAACGCCAAGCTACTTAAGTCGTATCCATCTACTTGAGAGGCACAGGCTTTGATCTGAAGAGCTAATGGGTGATCTGGATGTCCTGAGAGGAAATCACTTACTGTAGGTGCTCCTTGACGCTGAACCATATCGTCTTGATGAGATGATTCAACCTCATCGACTCGCGCGGAAAGATCCAACTTCCCTTCAGGCACTTTGCAATCTTTCGATACAGCAATGAGATTCTCTGGCTCAATGTGAATCTTGTAACGTTTCAAAATAGGGGAAAAATAATTCAGTAATTTTTGAATCTCCGATGACTCCAATGAGTTTTGAAAAACACCCAACGCGTAATCCAAAACATCAATGCCCTTCGGTTGCTTTAACACGGCATTAAAACACTCTGAGACAGAAGCAATTTCAAATGGATCTGCTCTTAAAACGTCAAAGATCCATCTCAGGGTTGATCGAACAACAGGGTTCGTTGTTACTTGCTGCTGGCCCTCAACTAATAACTGAGCATTGCTATCAATTATTTGTGCAACATCCTCCAAACGACTTGTCAAAACCTCGGTGGGTTCAAAAGGAAAGGAATGCATAAAGGGCCTTTTTATTCTTTATTCGATTCTTTAGTTATAGAAAAGATTGAAGATAAGACAACAGAGAACACTCTGAAAGACACGATTCTGTCTTTCTGTAAAGTGTCCTTTGCTGATTTTTTAGGATCCCCGCTGTAACAAAGAAGACGACGGGGATCGGATTATAGAAAAGTTACTGCTTTTGAATAACCGGTTTTTCGACCGTGCCAGTCACTCGATATTGATACGTTGTAATTTTTTCTACTGTTTGCCCCACCACTTTGTCCGCTAACCATGTAATCGCACCGGCAATCGGGCCACCGGCGATCGTTGCAACAACTGGCAAACTCGAAGTCAAATACGGCGTTACGAACAACTGAAGATTTAAATTTTTATGAACTAAATTCATAGTCCCTTTAATCAAAATTTTTGCGATAGAACCATCAAACAATAAATCGTTCGTTGAAACATTCCCGTCTTTGAATTGCAAATGCGTACTCATGTTGTCAAAGCTATATCCAGGAGAAGTTAAGCTTGAAAAATTCATCATCAACAATCGATTAATATCTAACAACGTGAGCAACCGACCAAGATTGATCTTTACCGAAGTACTGGTACCAAGATCCACGATGTACCCTTTGCGTAACTTCAGATAGACATTGCCATTTAATACTTTCAACGAAGGCGCATAGAGTGGCCCTGCCCAATACAATTGAAAATTTGCATTCCCTGAAGACGCAATCACACTGGAAGGCATTCCCCATTGTTTGAAAAGTTGTGTCATATTCGGGCTGTAAAACTCTCCAGACAAACGACTTTGGTACTGTCCTTTCACAGCATCCGCCCACTCCCCTTGCATTTCTGCTTTCAACAACGGTGAACGAAGAGTGATTTTAGCCAACTGATAAACATGCAAACCTGGTTTTGCGATCAAGGCAACTTGACCATACGTTTTCTTCCCTTGCTTAAAATCATCAATCTGCAAAGTCAAAGGAGGTAATTGACTAGGCACAATATCTGTTTTCACAGGCGTCTCTTTGGCCTTGGCGTCGAATAAATACAGTTTCTTGAAGATTCCTGTGAGGCCTTGCGTTTTATAATTCTTTGCAATCAGCACATATCCATCCACACGGCTTCCCTTGAAGCTTAAACGCGAGGCATCCTCTTGAGGCTGATAGCTCACTACCGTATCTGGAAATGCAAGTCCGAATAAATTCAGTTGCTCAATATTTACTTGAATGGTTCGAAGCTGATTCTGAAGACTCGTCGCCGCCCCATTTTTTTGCGCCGCTAACTTCTGTTTGATTTCGTTATAGAAATTTTTCCAATAAGCCCAATCGAACGTCTTTAACGTGCCGTCTATATACAAGCCCGGCTGCTTTTGAAATTCAGCATCCGTTTTGCCCAAATGCAAATTCACGCTAAATAATTTCAACTGTTTCTCTACGTGTTTGTAATTCAATGCAGCACTAAAGTCCGCCCCATAACGCAACAACACCTGCGGTGGCAGTTGCCCTCCTAACCAGACTTTCAGATTAATCGGCATCGTGCTGTTTGCGTCTTTACCCAACGGTTGAGGCAAATCGACCTCTACCCCTTGAAGGTCTGATTGCACGGTCAATACATTTTGCGAATCATTTTTTTTATGTGTATTCATATCCAAAACCGCGTGATAACTCGTTTGTCCTTTTAAATAAGGCAAATCTTTCACCTGCAAATATTTCTTTAATACCTCCAGTTCAATACGACTATCACACGTTAAACGCGTCACAGGATTCGCACCTGTAATGGAACTTAACTGCAAGGTAGCCGGTTCATCGAAAATGGTTGCAGTCATTGGATTGGACTTTAATGTATTTTCGGTAAAGGAAATTTGGCCATTGATGTCGTTCACCAATAAATTGAGAGCCCCAGCTTTCAACGTGTTTTTTTCTAGATCTATCGTGCCATTTACTTTTGTTTTTTCTGGAGTCGATAAGGGGACATCTAATCCCAAACTTAAACCAGCATTTCCCTTCATAGAAAAGGGTTGCAAGTCGTCTCCGATAGAGTCTTCGAGGGGAGAATGATGGATAAAATCCAAATAATATTGCGCATCTCCTGTTAAGTGCGCCTGCAAAGATAATTGCTCGAACATATTTGCTTTACCAATCACTGGAATCTCTGCATGCGCATCATGCAAAGTAATGCCATATGCTTGTCCTGCTATTGCATCACAAACCATACTTCGATTATGAAAAACAAGGTGTGAATCGACATGCTCCAAGTTGGGCCACCCGGGAGCAAAATGAAATTGCAAATCATGCACTTGGCTATCAACGATAAACGTCCCCATACGGTCTCCAAACGGAAAATCATCAATAGGCCCGCGAATAACGACAGTTCCTTGCGCATCTTGTCCTTCGACAAACGCCGCGTTTAACCATTGCGTCAAATTCTTTGTAAAAATACCGACCGGTAAATAATTTTTAACAGTGGAAAGATCTTCTAAATCAAAACCGGCTGAAACGCTCAGCACAGGATTTTTAAAGTCAGAAGGAAGCAACAAACCTGCCTGTCCATTTAAAGCAATCTGATCGTTCACCACTTCAAAATGCGGCACGCTGATCTCCCACGATTGGTCGAATCGCTTCAACCAGCGTCCTTGCAAAAGCAATTTTTCTAAAGACAAGGATTGAGGAAAGAGTTTTCCAAAATCCAATTGCACCTGATTGGATTGAATCGAGAATTGTCCATTCTGTTCGTTGAGCTCAACGATACCTGAAGCATTTTCAACGCCTGGAAAACCATTCCAACGAGGAATCGATAATGGATTAAATTGCAGAGTAAATTTCCACTGACGATCGGCATCAAACAAAAGTGCCGCATTTCCTTTCAGGTATTTCACAACAAAAGGTTGCTTGATTCCTTTTTGCTGCAACACAACGTTATAGGCATCAAACAAAGTCTGAGCACGTTCTAGTTGCCCCTTATCGATATGCAACCACACATCTCCAGTAAAGGTACCGTCCTGCAATTGATATTGCTTGAAGGTTCGGCCTTTTAGCCAATCTTTGAGATCAATTTGTTTCAACGATAAATAAAGAGAGATATCCGCTTCTTTTAATTGATCCACTACTCCCGTAATCGATAAATTGAAGTTGAGCACTGTGGGTTCTGAAAATTTTTGAATGCGAACAAGCCCTGTGCATTCATGAGTTTTACCTTTATTGACTAATTTGAGCGAATCAAAGATCAGCGGGTAATGCGATTTATCTTTTCCATAAAAATCAATTTGGACATCGCTAAACACCAAGGCTTTCCTAGAGAAAATCCATTCTAAGAAATCATGATTATTGTCTTCACCGCCCGAAATAATGTGCTGTTGAAAGCCTTGTATTTGGTACGTGCCATCTGATTGTTGATGAATGCTCAACGAAGTACCCACAACATGAATCTGTGAAGGCTGTAATTGGAAGGTCAAGATCGATCGCAAGACATTAATGTCGACTTGCAGTTCCTTGATGTGTGTGAGAGTTGTCTTTTGTGTGCGATCTAAGATCGAAACGTCTCTAAACACGATTTCCGGAGAGAAGCCTTGAAACCAAGCTCTCATTTGACCAATTTTGATTGGCTGATTGAGTTGCTGTCCTGCCCACGCCGCAAACTGTTGTTTGTGTTTGTTTAATTGAGGCGTTATGCCTCGCGCGATTGAAACAACAAAAGCTAAAAAAATAAGTCCAGCTGCTAACAAATACCAAGCAAGCAACATCCCTTTTTTGATCACGCGTTTGCTTCGATGAAACTGAGGCATCATTTTTGCTCCTGCAATAACAAGAAACACAATCGATCGTGTTTCTATAGTACTTGTTGTTATTCCCGCGTAGGCGTCTGATATTCACTCTCGTACGGATTTGTGTTCATCAATTTATTTGAAAACGCAGTCGATAGTCTCTTAAAACCATAAATATAAGCGGCCACAATAATGTAGACGTGAGTACAGTCAATCCATAAAGCGGTGTATACATCAAAGGATGCACTGTCCCTTGAATGGTTAAAAGAATGACTTGGTACAAGACGAGCAACAACGCAACAACAAGCGTTTGCTGAAAAAGTGGATACACCCTCACTAATTTGTAAGTTTTTAACAGAATGTAAGAAATCACGACGAATGCAAACGCATGTTCACCAAGCAAAGCACCGCTTAATAGATCAAAGAACACACCGATAAAAAATGCATAGGCAAGCCCCACTACTTCAGGCAATGCCAACGTCCAATAAACAAAAACTAGAAAAACCCAATGTGGACGAATCCAAATCATTACTCGCGGCAACGGCAAGATGTCTAACATGAGTGCAATCAGTACCGTGATCAAAATGAGGCTGTGTTTGTGTTTATTTTTTGGAAACATATTTTTTCTCTGTTTGAGTTGCAGATGTATTCATCGTTACAACTGGCCACACCAACAACACTAAACGGCTGTGATTTAAATGTCCGGAAGGCAACACCTTAATATCCATAAACGTACTTCCAGGATCCTTATTCACAGTTACTACTTTGCCCACCGGATATCCGTAAGGAAAATGCTGACCAAGTCCTGACGTAATTAATTGATCCCCCACCCGAATGTCGGTCGTTTCTGGAACATGCAACAACCTCATGCTGTCCAACACTCCTTCGCCAACCGCAATGGATCGAACACCGGTACGTAACACCTGAACTGGAATAGCACTTTGAGCATCTGTTAATAACATCGCTCGACTGGTTAATTTTCCAACTTCAATCACTTGCCCAATCACACCGTAAGGATCGATCACGGGTTGACCGATATAAACGTGATCGACAGTACCTTTGTTTAACACGACTTGGCGCACGGATGGCTCAGAAGCAACAGCTAATAACTGAGCTTCCAATACTTTGCCTTGCACACCTGAAGTAGAACGCAGCAAGGCTTTCAATTGTTGATTGTCTGCTTCAATGGCATTTTGTTGTTGAAGCCGAGCCTCTAACAAGATGAGTTGTGCTTTAAGATGCGTGTTGTCTTTGATCAGTTGTTGGCGGGAGGTCAAGGTGTCTTCTGTCCAATTCAGAAAAGCCACTGGAAAATTTACAACGTATTGAATAGGGACAACGGCGATCGCTACATATGATTTGAAGCGATGGAAAACAGCGCTTTGCTGATCAAAAATCATCAGCAATAACGCCATCAAAAGGAATAGTAAGGTTCGTAAACCTGTAGCAGTCTCTTTAAACATCTGGAGTAAAATTCATTGTTGCGCCAAATAAAACGTAGAGACGCGATTTATCGCGTCTCACAATTTATTCTCTAGATAAAAGATCTCCGTTTAAGACACCTGTGAGTTCAAGCGCTTTACCGCCGCCAACAGCTACACACGTTAATGGATCATCGGCAATCACAACAGATAGCCCCGTTTCTTCCATTAACAAACGATCAATGTCTCTTAAGAGCGCACCACCGCCGCTTAAAACCATACCGCGTTCGGCGATATCGGATGCCAACTCCGGAGGCGCTTGTTCTAAAGCTGCTCTTACCGCGCCTACAATACCGGACAAAGGATCTTGTAAAGCTTCTAAGATTTCATTGCTGTTTAAGGTAAAGCTGCGAGGCACCCCTTCGGCGATGTTGCGGCCTCTAACTTCAATTTCCCGAATGTCATTACCGGGATAAGCGGCGCCGATTGTTTTCTTAATATGTTCTGCCGTTGATTCACCAATCAAACTGCCGTAATTGCGACGGACATAACTCACAATCGCTTCATCAAAACGATCGCCGCCAATACGAACAGAAGCTGAATAAACAATGCCACTCAACGAGATGATTGCGACTTCTGTGGTACCGCCTCCGATATCCACAATCATCGAACCTCTAGCCTCTTCGACAGGAAGGCCGGCACCAATTGCAGCCGCCATCGGTTCTTCAACCAAATAAACTTCTCTAGCGCCTGCGCCTAAAGCCGATTCACGAATTGCACGGCGCTCTACTTGTGTGGATCCACTCGGGACACCGACTAATACGCGCGGGCTAGGTCTTAGAAAACGGTTGTCATGCACGCTGTGAATAAAGTGTTGCAGCATCTTTTCCGTCACAAAAAAATCCGCAATGACACCGTCCTTTAAAGGACGAATAGCGGTAATGTTTCCAGGAGTACGACCCAACATGCATTTCGCTTCGTGCCCAACAGCCGCAATACGTTTTGCTCCACCGGGTTCATCTTGACGCAATGCAACCACAGAAGGTTCATTCAAAACGATTCCTTTTCCTCTGACATACACCAACGTGTTAGCAGTACCTAAATCGATAGAAAGATCGCTCGACACAAACCCAGAAACGATCTTAAAAGGGTTAAAACGAATCATAGTTTTGTCCTGTTTGGGAGGGATTAAAAAAGGCCGCAACTCTAACAGTGGCCCCCTTTTTCAGCAAGGCGATGTGATGTCACTGTTTTGTAGAAACAGACACATGGAGCTGCTCTACCACGCTGTTGGCACAAGATAGGTCAACGACCATATCCATGTCTTTTTGATTCTTGTGATTCTTGCGATGTTTGTAATGCCTTCAATAAACCTTCGATCTCTCTGTCATCCTTTTTCTGCTCTATTGCCAAAGCTAAGGCATGTAACTGTGTAAAAAAGTTCTTCAACGCATCATAATCTGGACGCAATGTTGAGCATCTGTCTTGCAATTTTTCCAACATGTTCACCACAACTGCCCGAATAAGATCCCTCCAATGCTCATCAATACTCCCTTCCGGAAACACCGTGGAAAAATCATAGCCTTTGCACAACAAATCCACATCTAAGCTTGCTCCATTGAAATTGCTTTTTTTTAATCTGTTTTCAAAATTTGTTCTATGTTGAAAAATGAGAAAAAGAAAACACGAGACATATAGTCTCTACGTATTTTTCTCATTCTCATAATCTAGTCACTTGATTAAGGACATTGTCTAGATCCCCGCTTTCGCGGGGATGACACAAAGAAGAGAAAAGAAAGAAAAGACTGTTTTTGCAGATCCCCGCTTTCGCGGGGATGACACAGTTGTGACATTAGAAATTTATTTCTTTTTCTCCATGCTCTTGCCGACTTGGTGACCGACGACAGCACCAACAACAGCTCCGCCTGCAATGGCAACTGCTTGCCCTGAGCCTTTGCCGATTTGGCTGCCTACTAAGGCACCCGTTGCACCGCCAGCCACAGTACCAATATCCCTGCCTTTCATGTTTTGACAGGCCGTCAAACTGAAGGCTAATAAAAGTGTGCTGCTAATTAATAAAACCTTTTTCATTAGATACTTCTCCTTGTAACAAAACACTGCGATATCTATGCACCGCAAAAATCACTATAAACAGGCATCAAATATTTGGCAATCTATCGTGTGATCTCTGGGAAAGCAGAGCAGGACATCATCATCCCCGCTTTCGCGGGGATGGCACCACAAAGGCTTATGATAACAACCCCTTTATAGTGTCTATGTGGTTACCGATTCCAAGAGGTAAAGTTTGTTTTATTTGTTTTTTAATTAGCTCCGTTGGAGCGGCAACTAAAAGACGTTTCAAAAGTTCCGCTTTATCGAGCGATCCAGAAGGCTTGTCGTACGTTCCAGTCACCGAAATCGGAATCGTGAATTTAATGCTTGGATCTTTTGGGTCGACCTCTAATCGGTAATCAACCCTTTTATTCACGAGATTAACAGTGCCCTTTCCTGTAACGACATAGGCTTTTGAAACCAAACGCAAATCATTACAACTGAGGACGCCTTGTTGAATGTTTGCGGTTCCGGTTAACGTTCCAAAGTTGGATTGATTCCCTCCGCTATTAACAGGAGGTAATTGCTTTTTAATAATCGCCCGCGCCGCATGGATCAAGTAAGCAATATCAAGACCTTTGAGCGCACCGTCTTTGACATTAAACGAAATTTTTCCATTTAATTGCCTTAGTAAAGCAGTTTGATTCAAACCAGAGGTGGTCAGCGAAAAACTCATCGTTCCAGTGCCTAATAAATTTTTATATCCATTCAGATCGGTAAATAAAGGTTGGAAACTAATTTGATTCACTTGCCCCTGCTTCGAAATACGCAAGGTCTTCCCCTGCGCATTAAGGACGAGTTTTCCGCGAAACGTTCCTCGATAAAGTTGTGAGCTTAAAGGTGAAAACGTGATGATTCCTTGCTTCGCTTGAATGCCAACTTTGATCTTTTGTAAGTGCAATCGATTGACAATTAAACGTTGAATATTGATCTGTCCGTTTAATTGAAGGGTTTTCAAGAAAGATGGCAATTGCATGTTAGATGATTTTGTTTTGCCAGAAGCTTGCGTTGCTTTGCTTCCTTTTGTTTTTTTAGCCTGCTTTTGCATCCATTGATCTAAGTTCAACGTATCAACATTTAAAGCAAAACTCCCAGAGCCCGTTTGTAAATCAGAAAGGTTCACCTTGCCTTGGCAATGCGTGTCGTTGAGATCAAGTGTGAACGTTTGTGATTGCAGATGATTTTGCCCTAGCACTATCGACGGAGCGGCTAAAGTTGCTTGCAGATTTTCTTTAGGAAGCGCCTTGCCTTTCATTTCTGTTACGACTTTAAAATCACGTAGTTCTAGTTGCTGATCGGTTTGATGCAGCATCACTTGCGAATCCAGCTGAACTTTGCCAGAAAGGGCCGGCTGTTTGCTCTCAACATGTAAGACCACTTGCAAAGGAAACGCTCTTTTTGTGCCGATGTTTTTCGATTGGATATCGATGTGATGCAATTGCACTTGTTTTCCTGTGCTTTGATCTTCCCAAGAAAGGCTAGCATCTTTGATCGCTACTTCCGGAATGTCGAGTTGAAAGTTGCTTTGCGTTTTCGGCGTCGGTTCTGATGGTGTGGTTGACGCAGAAGATGAAGTATCTTCTGTTTTCGGCTTGATCAAATCTTCCCAGTTCGTTTGTCCGTTTTTATCTTTCATTAAATGAAGAGATAGTCCTTGAATCAAAATACGAGACGTTTCTACTTTTCGATGGAAAAGAGGCAACAATTTGACACCAATCGTCGCGTTTTGCATGGTTGCAAACGGAGTTGAGCCAAATGCAGGGGTGTTTTTTAAGGTGATTTGATCAACTTCAATGCCAAGAGTCGGGAAGATCGTCCAATGCAAATTGCCACCGATCACTAATTCACGCCCGGTCGCTTTCTGTACTTTTGAAATGATTAATGGTTTTAAATAATTAGGCCGAGAGAAGTAGAACAAGAGAGCAAACAGTATGGCGCCTATCAGCAAAATGACGCCCAATATCCAAAAAACTTTCCGCATGTCGATTTCTCCTGAAGCATGAATAGAAATTCAGGAACGTACCAAAGAGTATGCACACTGACAAAAACTATCTCACTTCTCATTTTGTTATATGATTGCGTTCCGTCTCTTCCCTTTTTCATCTCATACAACAGAAGGAAACTTTATGAATACTCTTTCTCAAAATTCTATGGGACAAAATTCAATGAAAGGATGGATTGTGTGCTTATCTGCATCGCTATTCTTTTTTTATATTTTTATTCAAATGCTGATGTTCAATGCCATTGGTCAAGATCTAATGACCACCCTGCAATTAACCTCTACAAAATTTGGCACCCTCTTCTCTGCTTACTTCTGGGGAAATGTCATTTTCTTATTTCCAGCGGGATTAATGTTGGATCGTTTTTCCACAAAAAAAATCATCTTAAGCACCATGATGTTGGTCGTGATCGGCACCTTTCTCTTCTCCTTCTCAAACTCGATCACAGTTGCTTTTTTAAGCCGATTATTGATTGGCATAGGCGGCGCATTCGCTCTGCTTGTTGGCTTGCGTCTAGCCGCTCGCTGGTTTACGCCCTCTCATATGGCGCTCGTAAGCGGAACCATTATTACCATGGGATTTCTCGGAGGAGTGGTTGGGCAAACCCCATTAGCTTTGCTTGAAGGCGCCGTTGGATGGCGTCATGCATTGCAATTAGACGCTCTATTTGGATTATTCCTTATTTTTGTTATGTGGCTCACGATTCAAGATTATCCAGAAGGATACAAACATGAGATGTCCAAAGAAGAAGTGATGAGTTTGAGCTTTTTGGTATTCAGTATTAAGAAAGCGGTTTCTAATCCGCAGAACTGGTTGTTTGGTCTTTATACCTGTTTATTGAATTTACCGATTTTCATTCTAGGCGGCGTCTTTGGTGTGAGATATCTACAACAAGCACAAACCCTATCTTTAGAAAATGCAACTTACGTCACCAGTATGCTTTTGATCGGAGCAATGATTGGATCACCTGTTCTCGGGTACATCTCAGATAAATGGGGAGCAAGGAAACCTCCTATGATCCTCGGAGCCATCATTTCGATCGTATTGATGTTGCTGATCATGTACGTTCCTCACCTTAATTTGTTGAGCTTATTAATGCTCTTCTTAGGCCTTGGGTTCATTACGAGCGCACAGGTCATCGGTTATCCCGCCATTGCGGAAAGCAATCCATCTAATATCGTAGGAGCCAGTTTAAGCATTGGATCTACTTTGATCATGGCAGGCGGCACCATCCCGTCATCTCTCTTTGGATGGCTGTTAGACCTACATTGGAATAAGCAAATGCTATACGGCATTCCGTTGCATTCTCTAGCCGACTATCACAGAGCTCTGTGGCTCATGCCGATTGCTTTTGTATTGGGTTTGCTTGCGGTATTGATAGCCAAAGAAACGCACTGTCATTCGAAATACCAATAAAAATTTATAATCATCCTCGCGAAAGCGGGAATCTACTCTTTACCGTCATTCCCGCGAAAGCGGGAATCTAGAAAAGAAAAATATCAATTCTTATCCCTTAGGATAACGACAAGACACTTTAATGGAGACGATGGGAACTTGAGTTCTTACTTTCTGTGCAAATGACAATAGAAAACTTCATAAGCAAAAATTAAGAAAAAAGATGGAATCTACGAAAGGCAAAAAAAAACGCATAATACCTAATTCCTCCTGAATTCTTTAAACATCCCTGCTCTAGGTATTATGCGATTAACGAGGATGCACTTTACGCGCATACCGCAAATTGAAAATCCAAAAGAGCTCAAAGACTTGTAAGAAATATCGTAAGAAAAATCTGATTTACGAATCGACCGATTCGTTAAAATCTTGGAACTCAACGACCTCCCATCCTGAAGGCTTCGTAGCATCAAAAGACACTTGTTCTGTAAGTTGCGTAATTTTAAATTGAGAAGGAGCTTGAATACCCATCCGTATTTTTTTACCTCTAATCCTTAAGAAAGTGATCTTTATTTCATTGCCGATCATTACCCCTTCCCCAATGCTCCTTGTCACAATCAACATATGTGTCTAACTCCTTAAAAGGATGCTAAAACAAGAAAAAGTGAGGAAAAACAGAGGACTTAGTCGCGCAAATTAAAAGTTTTCTTGTAACAGCTTATAGAAATTCAGTTGCCATGGAACTCATAGCAAGCGCAAAAGATTTTATCTAAAAAGGGATAAAAATCAACATTATTACCAATTATTGGGTAACGACAGAGGCTGGACGCCTGTACCATACAACTGGAGCCACATGTGCAATTTCAACATCATAAATCACTGGAAGATGGTTCTGTTTCCATTGTGGATTAAGAGAGGTCAGATTAAACAACCCGTCTCTGCTTCCTATATTTAACCGACGAAAATACTGTTTCTTATCTTTGGTAATCACAATGCAATCTTGATCTAAAGCATCGCGCACTTGCGATCCTGGTTTTAAAAAACCTCCTACATAAGCGCCAGACTGGTAGAACGGCAACATAGTCTCATCCGGAACCAACATAACGATCGCATTCGCTGCATGTGATTTAAAAAATTCTATTTCCTGCATTAATAAGAAAGCATCGTCACTTTTTTCAGCATCATAATTCGATGTGAACTCATGCACATAGCGACCAAAATCAATGGCAATTTTGGGATCCATTCCTTCGCCCGTACGTACCCAATCTTTTGAAACATCGACACCCTCTTCACGGAACATTTGCATACAACGAACAAGCCCTTTTTCCGTTAATGGCGCTTTATTGTTTTCCCATGCTTTTAAAGTATCGGTAGACAAACCATATTTCTGATAAAAATAAGCACGCGACACTCGCAACAGTTTTCGAATCTGTTTCAAACGATCGCCGGGACTTTTAGCGTCTATCTCTTGAACTGTCGGACTCACCATGATTGTTCTCACTAATCAAGAATCGATCACGATGAAGAACCATTTGTAAACACACTCCACGGCTCACAAATAGCATATAGATGAGGAAAACTTCACCACTCTCCACCATGGTCACAAGTTATCAAGGCGGCGCAGTGTATGCAGAATTGATAGTGTCAACAAGTCATACAAAATCTTCGAAATTATTTTGCTCGACTCAAGTTCATTGATATCTTTTTCAAAAAAATAATATTCATAAAAGAAGCGCTCTAATTTCATGAAAATAAAAATTTATGCCCACCGTGGAGCTCGAGGCCTGGCTCCTGAAAACACCCTTCCAGCCTTCAAAAAAGCTATCGACCTAAAGAGCGATGCCGTTGATATGGACGTCAACATGACGAAAGATCATGTTGTTGTAGTCACACATCATTTAACCCTGAACCCGCTTATTACACGCGATCAAAATGGACGATGGATCGATGCCAATGAAGCGGTTTGTATTAAAGATTTAACGTTTGAACAATTACAGCAATACGACGTTGGCCGCATAAACCCTAATACGTACTACGCACACCAGTTTTCACAACAGGTAGCGATAGACGGAACACACATTTCCTCATTAAAACAAGTCATCCAATACCTCAAAAAATACGCCCAATACCCGGTACGTTTCCAAATTGAAGTTAAAACTGACCCTTCACACCCAGAACGCACCCATACACCTGAAGATCTAGCTAAAGAAATCGTCAACATTATTAGAGAAGAAAAAATTGAAGATCGAACCGAAATACAAGCTTTTGATTGGCGTGTCTTAAAAAACATCCAACTGGCCCAAACAAAAATCGAAACGGCCTATCTAACAGACCCACGCATTTCAAACGACATGACTTCAGCTAATCCTGTCATTGCAGGACTCTGGTCTGATAATCAATTATTAAAGCAATATAAAAATTCGATTCCTTACATGATTGCCCAGTTAGGAGGGAACATTTGGGGACCTAATTTTCAAGAATTAACCGCAGACCGCATACAAGAAGCGCATAAAAATGGCCTGAAGGTCATCACATGGACTGTGAACGATCCAGCGGACATGCAGCTCATGAGGAACTTTGGTGTCGATGGAATTATTACGGATTACCCAAATATCTTGGCAAAGATACTTAAAAGGAATGTGCTTAATCCGAAGACGCTTATTCATCGCGTCTCTACGTTTTTAATGAGGTAACGCAGCGGACCAATATTTCTTAAAAAAGAAACTTTTGGTATGCGGTAAAAACGAAGGCACAGTCCAATAACGCTGATTGATTGCCTTGAGAACACCATGACGATAAGCAAGATAATTAAAGTGATAGCCCATCACTAAATAAAACACTGCCCCATCAAAGCGCCACGGCTGCACACGCGTCACATGGAAATACGGCAAGTAATCACTAAGGTCTGGCCGCCTATTCAGCAAGATTAAAAAGCTCTTTCCCTGCATTGCGGCAAAATTAGTAAGAAAATCCCCTTCACGGCCATGAGCTGTACCAACCCCAAATGAAGGACTGTACTTGCCGCTGTCGATGTACATCAAATCTGCTTTCGCATAGCTATTACTTGAAAGAACAAACTGCATATTTTCTTGATGCAGCACACGACTTATTTCGCGATGTTTCAATGCAAAAATCCAATCTGCATATCGAGGCCCTTTTAAGTGGAGCGCCTGAAGTATCTGGATAGGAAACAACAAAACAACCGCAATTAACACAAGATGCACAAAAGAAAACCCAAACATAAAGCGAATACATCGCACCAGCTCAATGCGCGATAAATAGATCAATAAAAGGGCATATAAAAACGGCACAAACTACAATGGCCAATGCAACCCAATGGACTTCATCGTGCTCAACCCTAAAAAGAACACTAAAGGCACAAATACAGACACGATTAAAACGTTAAATTCAAATAAAGCGCTCGACCGAAACAATTTTTTCCAATGCTTACAGCAGTAATAAAAAATGGGCGGCGTTGCAATATAGAAAACAACTAACAAATAAAGCGCGACGGTATGCCATTCAAACGTAATACCTCGATTCCTATTAAAGACATTAAATAAAATATTTGCCCAATCGTGGCTGTAGTTCCAATAAAGATTTTCTAACCCAAAAGGCAAAACAGCTAAAAACAAAAGCACAAAGCCAAGCGTTCTTTTTTTCGATTTCTCAGAAAACAGAAAATAAAAGAGATACGCCAGCGCAAGTAACACCGCAAAATACTTCGAGAAAAAGGCCAACCCTAAGCACAAACCGGATAAAAGATAATAGCCAAGATGATCCTGCTCTCGCACCGCGAGCACCAAAAAAAGCCCTGAAAAAAATGAAAACAAGATCAAAGGAATGTCTGTCGTGATCAACACACCGCATAAATTGATAGGAGAAATCAAATACAAAATAGCAATCAGCGATGCTTTTTCAGCATCATACGATCGCAAAAATCCATACAGTCCGATACCAATTGCTGTTGTCACAAGAAGCGTCGGCAAGCGCACGATAAAGTTAGCGGTACTGAGATGGACAAAAGGCCACAACAACCATCCAATAAACGGCGTGTGATCGTAATATCCCCACTGAAAGAATTTCCCCCAGATCACGTAATATGCTTCGTCTCCTGTTAATGGAAACACGCTAGCAAGAATACTTTTGACAATAAAAACGGTAATTAAGGTGATTAAAAACCACCGCAAATAACGGTCTTTTTTAAGCGATTCAAACATCGAGGGAAGTCCTGTGAAAAAATGAAGCGGCATCATAGCAATGCAAAAGAAACGAAGAAATAAATGTATTAACTCGTTTCCTCGCAATAACTGCACTTTTAATAAGGTCGCAACAAAGTCCGATCTTTTCCACCCCTTTGCTTATTGTTACAATCGCGCCCGTTTTTTTATCAGCATCAAAGGAATAACGCTCATGCTTAAAAAATACTATAAATACCTGTCTTTTCTGCTCATCAGCTTGTTTTGTACAAGCCTGGCTTTTGCCCAACAACCCGCGCCTACATCAACCCCTCTTCCATCGAGTCCCCCAGCAACGCAACAAGCAATGCTGATTCCTTCGCCCCCTGATATTAATGCAAGTGCGTATATCCTAATGGATGCAAATAGTGGAAAAATTATTGCTCAGAAAAACATGGACCAACGCATTGCCCCAGCCAGCTTGACGAAAATGATGACCATGTACATTGTTTCTCAAGCGATCGCTTCAAACTCTATCCAACTCGACAGCAAAGTACTGATTAGTAAAAAAGCATGGCAAACCGGTGGATCAAAAATGTTTGTTCGCGTTGGAAAATCAGTCCCTGTTAAAGACTTAGTTCAAGGCATTATTGTGGATTCCGGAAACGATGCTTGCGTTGCTATGTCAGAGTACATCGCGGGTTCAGAAGACGCTTTCGTCAACATGATGAATGCAGAAGCCCAACGACTTGGCATGAACAATTCTCATTTTGCCGACTGCACAGGTCTACCAACCAAAGATCATTATTCCACTGCACATGACTTAGCTGTTTTGGCTCAAGCGATCATTAAAAATTATCCACAAGATTATGAGTGGTACAAACAAAAATGGTTTTCTTATAACGGCATCCGTCAACCCAATCGCAATCGATTACTGTGGCGTTATCCGTATGCAGACGGACTCAAAACAGGTCACACAGATGAAGCAGGTTACTGCTTAGTTTCTTCTGCACTAAAAGATGGAATGCGCCTCATTTCCGTTGTTGTCGGCGCGCCAACCGATGAAGCCCGTGCAAATGACAGCATCACTTTACTTTCCTACGGGTTCCGTTTCTTCGAGACCCATCCAATTTATCAAGCAACGAGCGTTATCACGAAAGCTCGTGTCTGGCTCGGCAGCGAAAAAACAGTCCCTGCAGGAGTCACCAACGACTTATATGTAACCATTCCTCACGGGCAATTTAAAAACATACAAGTCAACATATCGTTGCTCCCAGACCTAAAAGCACCCGTTACAAAAGGTCAAAACATTGGAACTTTGACAGTGACGTTGAACAACCAAACCGTCACATCTCAACCGTTAGTTGCTCTTAAAGAAGATGCAAAAGGTGGCATTTTCCATCGCGCAGTTGATCACATCAATCACTTCTTCCACAGTTGGTTTAAAAGCAAGCCGGCAAAGCAAACGGGCTCTGTTTCAGCACAATCGATGGATACAAACTCTCAAATGCCTGCTGAAAACAACACGCTAGCAACACCAACCAATGTAGCGCAACCTGTTCAGCAACCGGCTCAACAGACGATGCAAAATCCAGAACAGCAGCCGATACAGCAATCCGTTCAACAGACGATGCAAAATCCAGCACAAAAACCAGCAAATGGAACCTCTGCTAATCCATGAACATCGTCTATTTAAACGGACATTACTTAACGACTGAAAAAGCAAAAGTCTCGGTCCTTGACCGAGGCTTTTTGTTTTCTGACGGGATTTATGAAGTTATCAGCGTCTACAATGGAAAACCTTTCCTCGCTCACAAGCACATAGATCGCTTAAACCACAGCGCACAAGCAATTGGTTTGTTACAACCTTTTTCGCAAGCACAATGGCTTCGCATTTTTTCAAAGTTGCTCAAACTCAATCAGATAAAAACAGAAAACAAATCCCTGTATTTACAAATGACTCGCGGTGTTGATTCCACGCGTTCACTCGCATTACCAAAATCGCACTTAAAACCCACTGTCTTTGTTATGTTAAAAGAATTAATTCAACCGGATTACTCAAATCTTTCTAAAGGCTTTAAAGTCATTACTCGAGAAGATATTCGTTGGAAACTCTGCCACATTAAAACCACAGCGTTGTTACCGAATATTTTGATGCAGCAAGAAGCTTTAAATGAAGGAGCGAACGAAGTTCTTTTGATTCGCGATAAAAAAATTATTGAAGGCGCCAGCAGCAATGTATTTATCGCAAAATCAAATGTGATTTATACCCCTCCACTCTCATCATCGCTCTTAGGCGGCACAACACGCGCCCTTGTGATCGAGCTGGCTCAAAAAAACAAACTATCGCTTCAAGAAAAACAATTGACCTTAACTCGATTACTAAATGCAGATGAAGTCTGGATCACAAGCTCCTCACGAGACGTGATGCCCATCAGTTTTGTAAACGACCAAAAAATCGCTAATGGCAAACCCGGTCCCCTTTGGAAAAAAATGCATTCTCTCTTTCAAACGCATAAAAATAGCCTATGAAAAATACTAAAAGCGCCCTGACATTTCCTTGCAAATTCCCGATAAAAATCATCGGTCACAACAGCCCTGCTTTTGAAGAAGAGGTGAAAAAAATCGTAGAAAAAAAATGCCCTAAAGGTGCATTTATAGAATTACGAAAAAACAAAAGTACCAGCAAAAAATATCTCTCTTTCACCTTCACTTTTACCGCTAAAAATAAGCCTCAAATCGATAGGCTCTATGCCTCATTCACTCAATGTAAACAAGTAGTCATGGTTTTGTGAACACTATAAAATCGCACGCTTTTAACCTGCTTGGACGAGCTTATGCACTTCATTCATTACGCTTTATTTACCAATTGGTTACACCTTCACCCACATTGGGGCGGCGTTGCAGCATTTCTCATCGCTTTCGCTGAATCTATTGCCTTTATCGGAACATTTATCCCTGGCTCTATCACAATGATGGCCATTGGAATTCTTGCTGGCGCTGGAATCATTCCAGTCTGGGTCGTGCTCTTATTTGCAATTCTAGGAGCCATCGCGGGCGACAGTTGCAGTTATCTATTGGGATATGTTTTTAAAGGAAATCTCCAAAAGAAATGGCTCTTTAAAAAATATCCAAACATTTTGATCAAAGGTGAAAAATTCTTTGAAAAACACGGCACGTTAAGTGTTTTTATCGGTCGTTTTGTGGGTCCGGTACGAGCCATGATTCCCATCATCGCTGGCATGTTAAACATGCGCCCTCGTCTCTATTTTTTGGCCAGCATTCCGTCCGCTATTTTATGGGCACCGCTTTACATGTTGCCGGGTTTTTTATTGGGCGCGATCTCTCTTGAAATGCCCGCAGATGTTGCGGCTGAATTAATTTTCTTCGTTCTCACACTTCTCATCATCATTTGGGCAGTAGCAAAAACGATTAACTATCTATACGACAAAACGCATAGCTACTTTTCAAACTTGCTCGATAGAGAATGGCAAACCTGGTCAAAGCAACCGTCAAAGCACTGGTTTTGTGTGCTTTTGAAACATGCAGGAAGAGAACATCAACGGGGACAATTGCTACTGGCCATCAATTTCCTCATCGCCTCATTGTTATTCGCCGTTCTGTATCTCAATGTAATTTTTCACGGGCCTTTATTAGCTTGGAATCATGCGATTTATCATCTCTTTAGAGGACTGCGCACACAGACGCTTGACCGCATCATGATTACGGCAACCCTTTTTGGTTACGGCAAATTCCTTTTGATCCTCACCTTTGTCATCACGCTGTGGTTACTCATTCGTAAACATTGGAACACCGCTCTGCATTGGTTTTTTGGCTGTGGTTTATTGTTTGTAGCCGTCAAAGTCTTTAAATCGTTGTATTACAACCCGCGGCCGATAGGGATCGTCAAACAAGCCTTATCCTCATCCTTTCCAAGCGGACACACCACTTTGTCCGTAGGCATCTACAGTCTTTTGGCATATTTCATTTGCATCAACCTTCCCAAAACATATCGCAAACCGATCGTTTGGCTCACCATAGCAATCTGCGCATTGATCGGCATCTCGAGACTGTACCTCGGGGCTCACTGGTTCACGGATGTACTCGGCGGCACTTTTCTAGGTCTCTTTTGCTCCGCATTGATCATCATTTCTTATCGTCGCTACCAGAAAGACGAACTACGCCCCTTGTCCCTTTTCCTTATTGCGCTCATCACCATGGTGCTTGCAGTCAGTATCGATTTACATTTTGCTTTTAAGAAAATGCTAAAAGCTTCTCAATGTACTTGGCCGGAACAACAAATGAGCTTGACGACTTGGTGGAATCAACACGCTCATTGCTTGCCGTTGTATCGAACGAACCGATTAGGAAAACCCATCCAGCTATTGAATGTGCAATGGGCTGGAAACATCAATGCAATTTATACGACCTTAAAATTGCACGGGTGGAATACACTGAATTCAGAGGATTATTTCTCTACGCTCAAAATCATTTCCAAACAAAAGACCCTGGAGCATCAATCGCTATTCCCTCCTTTGTATCTTGATCAAAAACCAACACTGACATTAATTAAATTTGTTCAGCAACAATCTCCTCCACTCATCTTACGGTTATGGAATAGCCATATTGTCTCTGTATGCAAACATCAACCGCTCTGGGTGGGCACTGTGTATTACGACATTCCACACAAGCATCTTTTTGTATTCCACTCGTATGTTCGTCCGGTAGAAATTGAATTTGCGGCTAATACTTTGTTCCCATCGCTCACGGACTATTCTTGGCAAGTACGAATTGTGACAACAAAGGACTTACCAAAAATAAAATCTGATCACAGAATCATTTTAATTAGGCCTCGAAAACGCTCATAACCACCGATAAAGGATAGATATCATGCTCGACGCACTTCTTCATTTAGCGATATTTTTTCTACAAACATTTATCGTTGTCGTTGCGATTTTGATCATCACTGCCGGCATCGTTGCCCTGCTTAGTAAAACAAAATCAAAACCACAATTATCGATACGAAAGATCAATCAATTTTATGAAAAGATGGCAGAAGCCATTCAAGAGGAAATTCTTTCGAAAAAGGAACGAAAAAAATTAGCGAAAGAAAAAAAACAAGCGTTGAAAAACAAAGATCAAATGCCTGTCTCGAAAAAAAGAATTTTTGTCATAAATTTTGATGGGGACTTAAAAGCAAAAAACGTCGACACGTTAAGAGAAGAAATCTCTGCCATTTTGATGGTTGCTAAAACAACCGATGAAATTGTGTTGCGTCTCGAAAGCTCCGGCGGCGTTGTGCACGGATACGGATTAGCCGCCTCCCAACTACAGCGTATTAAAAACAATGCCATTCCATTAACCATCGCCGTCGACAAAATCGCCGCAAGCGGCGGTTACATGATGGCATGTGTTGCAGATCGACTGTTAGCTGCACCGTTTGCCATTATTGGCTCTATAGGCGTTTTAGCACAATTGCCCAACTTCCATCGCGTATTGAAAAAGAACGACATCGAATTCGAACAAATCACTGCCGGCGAATACAAACGCACGTTGTCCTTGTTTGGGGAAAACACGCGAGACGGTCGCAAAAAATTTCAAGAAGAGATCAACGAAGCGCATGAGTTATTTAAATCATTCGTAAAACAACATAGACCGCAAGTAGAAATCGATGCCATCGCCACCGGCGAATATTGGTTTGCAAAAAAAGCAAAAGAATTAAACATGGTCGACGAATTGATTACGAGCGACGCTTATTTATTAAATGCTGCTAAACAACACGACATCTACGAAATCAAATACAAAAAGAAAAAAAGCCCCTTAGATCGCCTTTCCCTCTTCACCCAATCCAGCATCCAAACAGTCTTAAACAACCTAAAAAAAACCTCCAACGATTCGACGTATTTGTAACCCCCGCTTCACAGAGACGCGATAAATCGCGTCTCTACGTTTATTAAAAATACCATCGATTCGAAATGAAAAAATTCAGAAATAAATACCGTATTTCATCTACACGCAGCAAAGGTTATGACTACGGCGAGCCAGGCGCTTATTTCGTAACCTTGTGCATCAAAGATAGAAAATGTTTGTTTGGCCGCATTTTGGATAATGAAGTGGAATTATCTTTAATCGGACAATTAGCAAATGATCATTGGCGACAAGTGCCCAAGTATTTTCAATTTGTACAACTGGATCCCTGGATTCTTATGCCTAATCACCTACATGGCGTAATTACTATTAACAAGTACTGCTCAAATTTCTTGAACAATGCTTCAGCAAGTAAAAAAGGAGGAATTACTCAAAAATATAATCCAATGCTACACGGAAATTTATCGCACATTATTCGTTGGTATAAAGCGCGTACCACTTATGCAATTAGAAAAAGAAATTTCCATTTTTCATGGCAACCTCGTTTTTACGAACATGTCATTCGTGATGAAAAAGAATATCTACAGGTACTTGAATACATCACCTATAACCCATTGAATTGGAAAAAAGATCTATATTTCCAAACATAGAGACGCGATAAATCGCGTCTCTACGTTATATAAATTACGGATAGTGCTTGAGGACGGTCAGTAGTGCCGTAGATTCAGGTGAAAAAAATCTTTTTAAAGCGCAGCGTATATAGACATACGTGAGCATTTAAAAAGATTTTTTTTCGCCTGAAGATGTGCCGCTAATGGCCGCCAGGCACAATATGGCGTCCCCAAGCGGACTCGAACCGCTGTTACCGCCGTGAAAGGGCAGTGTCCTAGGCCACTAGACGATGGGGACGTGATGATGGGTGGTGGAGCTAGGCGGGATCGAACCGCCGACCCTTTGCATGCCATGCAAATGCTCTCCCGGCTGAGCTATAGCCCCTCACAAAAAGGCGCGCATTCTATGGATCGTCCCTAGCGATGTCAATTTTGAAAGCCGGCATCGCTTGCAATCCTTCTTGCACTATTTCTCCGCGACGCAATAATTTCATCGTATAAATACTAGCTTCAGAAAAGAGCTTTCTAACTGCATATGCAGTCGTTGCAGCAACGATAATTGGCAAAATTACGTTATTGTCTTGCGTCATTTCTATCACCATAGTCACTGCCGTAATCACAGCGCCTGTTGAACCTCCAATCATTCCTGCCATACCTGCGATTGCAAAATAAATGGGGTGCGATCCAAACCCGGGAACAATCATTTGCGAGACAGAACCAATGGCAGCTCCAAATGTCGCACCTAAAAACAATGCAGGAGAAAAAATACCGCCAGACGCGCCTGAACCTAATGTCAGATCTGTCGATAACAACTTCGCAAATGCTAACAACAATAAAAACATCGGATGGGACAACGTCGACGAAAGCACATCAACAATCGTTGCATAGCCCACACCTTCCACATAGTAATGTCCGCTAAATCTGAAAAAGGCATACATGATTAACCCAATGACAAACATTCCACTCAAATGACGCACGTAATAACTGCCAGAAAAACGATCGAACAAGTCTTCAAACCAATAGATGCTGCGCAAAAACAACATAGAAAATAATCCGATCAAGATTCCGAAAGGAATGAAAATCAATAACACCTTTAAAGCGATCAGGTGAAACATCGGAATACCTAATTCAGGAATATAAAAAGAAGGAGTCATCCCCAGAAATAAGCGACCGATATATGTTGCAGTCACCACAGAAAGCCCGAGAGGAAACAAAGTAAACGCATTTACCGACATCAACATCAACTCAATTGCAAAAGCTAAAGCACCTACCGGCGTATTAAACGTTGCAGCAATACCTCCAGCCGCTCCTGCCGCAATCAAAACATTCCGTTGCTCTGCAGATAACTTTGCCAACACCCCTAATAAGGAACCAAACGCTGCACCGATTTGGACAATAGGGCCTTCACGTCCTACTGAACCGCCTGTGCCGATAGAAATAGCGGAGGCCAATGATTTAATCACCACCACAATGGGACGAATTTTTCCGCCATTAAAATGAATCGCCTCAAGCACCTCAGGCACACCATGTCCTTTTGCTTCAGGTGCAAATGTTTTTACTAGCCAAACAACCGCAATCGCTCCAATCACAGGAACGAAAATGATGAGCCATCCCCAAGGATTCACCGTGGTATGCACGTTCGCGTCGTATAAAAATCGAATACGGCCCGTAAACATAAGGTTATGTATAAAACCAATCATGAGTCGAAAAACAACAGCGCCAAAACCCGCCACAATGCCTACTAAAATTGCTAACAACGCCATCACAGACATAGACAATTCTTGACGCAAATAAGATTCACTCGGTTTAAAAAACCGTTTGAACTTTTGATTTCTTATCATGTTTAAATCCTACGAATATTGGCTCCTAATTGAGCTAATTTTTCATCGAGACAAGAATAGCCTCGATCGATGTGATAAATACGATCAACAATCGTTTCTCCTTCTGCCGCTAATCCCGCCAACACAAGGCTAGCTGAAGCACGCAGATCCGTTGCCATCACAGGAGCTCCATGCAATTTTTCAATCCCTTTACAAACAGCAATATTTCCTTGCACATGAATATCAGCCCCCATGCGCACTAACTCTTGAACATGCATAAAACGATTTTCAAAAATCGTTTCTTTCACAGTACTCACACCTTCTGCGATCGCATTAACTGCTAAAAACTGAGCTTGAGCATCGGTAGGAAAACCCGGATAAGGAGCTGTTTCAATATCCACAGCTTTTGGACGTTTACCACGCATGTCTAACTGAATAGCACGTTCTTCAATCGTTAACTCCGCTCCCATTTCAGAAAGTTTCTCCAATACGGCGGCCATCATTTCAGGCTCTACATCTTTTAATTTCACACAGCCTCCCGTAATCGCGCCTGCTGCTAAATAAGTCGCTGCCTCAATACGGTCAAACAAAATGCTGTAATGACTGCTGTGCAAACGGGTCACACCGTTAATCACAATCGTATCGGTCCCAGCACCTTCAATATCTGCCCCCACTGACTTTAAAAAGTTCGCTAAATCAACGACTTCCGGTTCACGCGCAGCGTTCTTCAAAATCGTTTGTCCTTTCGCAAAAACACCGGCCATCATCAAATTTTCAGTCCCTGTGACTGTCACGGTATTCAGCACAATCCTCGTTCCTTTCAAACCGTTTTTTGCACGCGCATGAATGTATCCATCCTCTACTTCGATCTCTGCGCCCATTGCACGCATACCGTTAATATGTAAATCAACCGGGCGTGAACCGATCGCACACCCACCTGGTAATGAAACATCGGCTTGGCCATACTTTGACAACAAAGGACCCAATACAAGAATGGAAGCGCGCATCGTTTTAACTAATTCATACGGAGCCACAAAAGAAGAAAGATCGCTCGCATCAACATGCACGCTAAACGACTCATCCAAAGTCACTTTAACCCCTAAAATACCGAGCAATTCGATAATGGTCGTGACATCTTTTAAATGTGGAATATTTGAAATGGTTGCCGGTTCATCTAATAACAATGTGGCAGCCAAAATAGGTAATGCTGCATTTTTCGCCCCAGAAATACGAATTTCCCCTTCCAAAGGAACTCCGCCTTTAATCCATAATTTTTGCATCGTAAGCCCTTAATAAAATGAATAAAAACACTGTAAAAACAAGGCTGACAGCCTCTAAAAAAGAGCCGGGATGATATAGAAATCGTCATTCCCGCGAAAGCGAGAATCCAGTTTTATAAATATATTTTCTGGAGCCTTAAGACGCTAATTTTTCAATTTCGCGTGTTTATTCCTCTTTTTTTGCTCTTAAGAAAACTTTAAATTTGATACTTTATTCTTACTTGTTTTATAAACAGAAATGGCAACGATTTTTTTTATTAAGATAAATCGCCGCCAGGAAGTTTATTTCAAGCATTTTCATAAAAATAATAATAACGAGAAATAAATTTATGTTATCCCCAAGAAAAAAGACCAATCCTGCAAATGAGCTTCAAAGAACATGGCTTACTTTAATGGCAGCATTAAAAGATCCTGAAAACTTTAACTTACAAACGAAAACGAAATCGAATGATCCTCAGGTAACAATCAACATTAAAATAGATTCCTCACCACTTAAAATAAAACATTCTGTTGGCACTCGTGCTCATATTTTTTCATGGGAATTCAATTGCAGCTGTGATCCATTCTCTGAAATAGTTGGCTTAATCACTCTCATCACATCTAAAGGATTAGATAAATATCTAAATACAAATAGAACTCTCGAAGCTGTTCTTTTATGGGCAAAAACAG
Source organism: Gammaproteobacteria bacterium (assembly GCA_018812595.1). Lineage (GTDB taxonomy): Bacteria > Pseudomonadota > Gammaproteobacteria > UBA12402 > UBA12402 > JAHJDF01. Next base: position 12,303 of record JAHJDF010000002.1, on the reverse strand, counting down.
CGCAACAGAAAAAAAGCCCTACAAATAAAAGTCTTACAAATAACTGCACAATCAAATTTAGATAATAAAAAGCAACAACATCTCTTCATTTTGATCTTGTGATGGAAACACAGCATTGTTATTTCTGCGAAGGAATGTCTGGATTCAAGGCCTATTGCAATCCGAATTTTTCGAGAAATTTTTGACGCGTAATTTATTGATGTTTCTGGATCCTTAGCTTTCGCGGGGATGATAAACGGGCGGATTGCAACACGCCCATTCACAGCGAAACGGGAATGACGACAGTTTTAATGCAACAGCCCTGCCTCACAAATTTGAATAGCTTCTTTGATGCGGTGTAAGGAACGATGACGGCCTATTAATTCCAAAGTGACATCCAGTGGAGGAGAAACACTACCACCGGTGATAGCGACGCGAACAGGCTGTGCGACTTTTCCTAATTTCAAATCTAAATCTTCAGCCGTTTGAAGAATGCATGCATGCAACGGTTCGGCTTTCCAATGTGACACAAGTTCCAATTTCGTCAGCACACTTTGCAACACAGGAATCACTTCTTTCTTCAAGTTTTTCGCTTTTGCTTTTTCATCGTATTCCGTGAAATCTTCATAAAAATAACGACTCTTTTCGGCCAGATCGACCAACGTTTTACAACGCTCTTTTTGTACTTGAATAAGATCCACCAAATCCGGACCGTCTAAAATCGACACCCCTGCTTTCGCCATTTGTGCATCCAACTCTTGCACCAAATCTTCTGATTTTGCTTCTTTCAAATAATGCTGGTTCAACCACAACAATTTTTCGATATCAAACGTGGCAGGAGAATTATTGAGGTGATCAAAATCAAAATATTCAATCATTTCATCCAACGAAAAAATTTCTTGATCCCCGTGCGACCACCCTAAGCGCACAAGGTAATTCAACAATGCATGTGGCAAAAACCCATCGTCACGAAACTGCTGAATACTCACAGCCCCATGCCGCTTAGACAGTTTTTTGCCATCTGGTCCCAAAATCGTCGGCACGTGTCCATACAAAGGTTCTTTGCCTCCTAGCGCACGAAGAATATTGATTTGTCGCGGCGTATTGTTGACGTGATCATCCCCACGAATCACGTGGGTGATCCCCATATCCAAATCATCCACAACCACACAAAAATTATAGGTCGGTGAGCCGTCTGCTCTTGCGATGATCAAATCATCGAGCTCACTGTTTTGAAACTCAATATGTCCATGCACCAAATCATCAAAAGCAACCACACCCTCTTCCGGGTTACGAAAACGAATCACAAAAGGACAATCTTTAAACTCATGTTGATTACGGCAACAACCGTCGTAACGAGGCTTTTCTTTATTGGCTAATTGGCATTCCCGCAAGTGCTCAAGCCTTTCCTTAGAACAATAACAACGATACGCCAGCCCGTCTTTTAACAGCTGGTCAATCACTTCTTTATAACGAGCTAAACGTTGTGTTTGAAAATACGGCCCTTCGTCATAATCCATCCCCAACCATTCCATGGACTGCAAAATCGTTTGCACATGAGTAGATTCTGAACGTTCTAAATCCGTATCTTCAATGCGCAGGATAAATTGCCCTTTGTATTTCTTGGCAATCAACCAAGAATAAAGAGCGGTATGCACGCTACCGACATGCAAATGTCCTGTCGGACTAGGGGCAAATCGTGTTCTAACCGTTGTCATCCTGTTTTCCTTTAATAAATCGTATTTTCTAATTTCCCATCATTCCCGCTCATATCTTCCCGTCATTCCCGCTCATATCTTCCCGTCATTCCCGCGCAGGCGGGAATCCAGTCTTTTATTATCCGGAACCTCGCTTTCGCGGAGATGATGAAAGCAGCAAAATCAATGTTCTATTTCTTTTAAGATTTCTGCGGAAGAAACGGTTTCAGTGGGATGAAGAATAGAAAGCAAATTGGACACTCGTGCAATATTAATTAATTGCTTCGGCAAATGTTCAAACCGCAAAACTTGATGATTTTTATGAGCCAACCGACGCCATTCAATCAATAGTGCTAACCCTGCACTGTCACAATGTGTCACATCGGATAGATCCACCCGTAAAGATTCAAGATCTTTGAAATACGGGCGACTTTCATCCCATAACGCTTTGATAGAATCAAAATTCAGCGCCCCTTTCACATATAAAATTTGATAATCAGAAAAAACCAATTCAGACATAAAAATTACCGCGTTCTTTGCTTGATGTTCTTGTGTTGTAAATCACGTGTGAGTTGCGTCACGGTTTTGCCCTGAGATAACGCAGAAGAAAATTGTGCATAAAAACTCTGCAACAAACTCACGCCTTCAACATTTAAGTCATAAATCACCCAACGATTGCCTTTCAATGCCAAACGATAATCCAACGGAATCGGTGGGCCGTCATGACGCTCCACCTGACTTCTAATCATGACGCGACGCTGCCCTTCATAACTGCCACGCATCGGGAAAAAACGTACTGTTTCATCCTTATAAGCATTCAACGCAGAGGCATAAGTTCCAACCACCACTCGTGTAAATGCTTTAGTAAACGCTTTCTGTTCAGCAGGAGTTGCAGAGGTCCACGCATTGCGCCCCAAGACAGAACGCGACATTCCAAGCACATCAACATGCGGCAAAATAATGCGATCAACCAATGTATAAATGTAATTTGGATTCTGACGTAACTTCGGACGATTCGCCTTCAATGCTGCCAACATACGATTGGACAAAGGTTGCAACATATCCATTGGATTCGGCGTTGCTGCCCAAGCAGAGAAGCAAAGCAAAATGCCTGCTAAAAACACTGTGAATTTAAATGTACGCATAATCCCCTCCCCTAAAAATTTTCATCCTCATTCCTCAAAAAACAAGTTGTCGTCATTCCCGCGAAAGCGGGAATCCAGACATTTTATTATCTGGATCCCCGCCTACGCGGGGATGACCTGTTGAATCACCAATACCCAAATCCCAAAACGTCTGGATCCCCGCCTACGCGGGGATGACGAAGTCACTTCTTATTTTTCAAACTAAACATGATCTGCCCGATGATGTTTTGTAAAATCAATGCCTGATTTGTATTTTCGATCACATCCCCATTCTTCAAAAACTGATCATCAAAACCCGGATTAATACTAATGTAGTTCGCGCCCAACAAACCTGCCGTAAAGATATTTGCCGTGGAATCCACCGGAATGTTGTCATTCGACTTGTTAATCTCGAGCGTCACTACCGCCTTATATGTCTTCGGGTCTAAATGAATAGAACGCACCCGACCAATGTTCACTCCCGCAATCGTCACAGGCGCGCGCTCTTTCAAATCACCGATGTTCGTAAAATTAGCTTCCACAACAAACGTCGCCCCGTTATGAAAATCCGTTAAACCACTGACCTTTATGGCTAACACTGCAAATGCAAGAAAGCCTGCAATCATGAACAAGCCAACCATTAACTCCATGCCGCGTTTTTTCGACATTACCAGCCTCCTAACATCATCGCTGTTAATAGAAAATCCAATCCCAAAACTGCTAAAGAGGAATAGACCACACTGCGCGTTGTTGCGCGACTAATTCCTTCGGATGTCGGCACAGAATCGTAGCCTTGATACACGGCGATCCAAGTCACCACCACACCAAACACAATGCTTTTGATGATTCCATTCACCACATCAATCCGAAAATCTACATTTGATTGCATGCCCGACCAAAAAGCACCGGAATCCACACCCAACCATTTCACACCGACTAAAAATCCACCATAAATGGCAACCGCGCTAAAAATCGTCGCGAGCACGGGCATAGAAATCACACCGGCCCAAAAGCGAGGAGCTATCACACGATGCAACGGATCAACCGCCATCATTTCCATACTCGACAGTTGTTCAGTCGCTTTCATCAACCCAATTTCCGCAGTCAATGCAGAACCCGCTCGTCCTGCAAACAATAACGCCGTCACCACAGGACCTAACTCACGCGTAATACTCAATGCCAACAACTGCCCTAATGCCTGTGTCGTTCCAAATTTTTCGAGTGTGTTGTATCCCTGCAATCCAACCACCATGCCAATAAATAACCCCGACACGATAATGATGATCAAAGACAAAATACCTTCGTTAAACACTTGCTCAACCGTCGCAGAAAAACCGTGTTTAAAATCTGGCTTGCGCGCAATGGAATTCAACAACATCCATCCTGAACGACCGACATTCTCGCAAATACGGATCCCTACACGACCTAAATTCACAATGCGTTCAATCATGCTTTTGCTCCGTAAAAAGGTCTTCTTCAAAATCAACACACGGATAATGGAACGGCACCGGACCGTCCGGCAACCCTTGCATAAATTGCTTCACATGAGGGGAATCGGATTGTTGTAAGTCTTGAGGAGACCCCTGCCCAATCACTTGCCCGTTGGCGATGACATAAATGTAATCCGCAATACTGGCAGTTTCTGTCACATCGTGCGAAACAATGATGCTGGTCATCCCCAATGCATCGTTTAGCCACTTAATCAACTTCACCAACACACCCATCGAAATAGGATCCTGACCCGTAAACGGTTCGTCATACATCATGAGCAAAGGATCTAATGCGATGCCCCTTGCAAGAGCGACCCTACGAGCCATACCTCCAGACAATTGACTCGGCATTAAATCACGTGCGCCTCGTAAGCCGACCGCTTCTAATTTCATCAACACTAAATCACGAATCATCGACTCATTTAAAGCCGTATGTTCTCGGATTGGAAAAGCAACGTTTTCGAAAACGGAAAGATTTGTAAACAGACCGCCTGTTTGAAACAACATCCCCATCTTACGACGCGCTCGATAGAGTTGCTTGCGACTCAAGCGGTGGATGATTTCTTCATCAACAGTGATAGTTCCTTCATCCGGCAACAATTGTCCGCCAATTAATTTAAGCAGCGTCGTTTTACCGGTGCCACTAGGACCCATAATGGCCGTAATTTTCCCGCGTTGAATGTCAAAATTGACGTTATTAAAAATGATGCGATCGCGTCTGGAAAAATGCATATCGCGGATGGTGACAAATGGATTCAAAGCAAGCACCCCTAACAAGAAAGGGCGCGAGTCTAATGGAAGTTAAAAACCGAATAAAGATTCGATGAGAGAAGCAAGGGATCAATGAGAGTTTAATCGTAATCTTGGGCGGTTCTCTAACGTCTTCGTATCCCCGTTAGAAAATCTTTCCCAAGCTACAGAGGGCACACCAAAAAGAGTGCAACACTCATTTGTTTCTTCTATGGGGAGGTTTTCATTAACATCAAAAAGTGCATAGGCGTCAAAATTATCGTCTTCTTCCCGATTCCATGGCGTTTCCAGAAAGACAGAATTTATGTCTGAAAATTCTTTCACAAAATCACGTATTTTTTTCAGAAAATCAGGGGAGAACACTTCTCCCATAGCGACAGAAAAAATAATTTGGTCATAGGTCGTTTTGCTATCGACCGAATAATTAGTCTCCATTCCCTCAACAAAAAAAGATCGATTTTTGTCTACAAATTGCTTTGCTAAATCCACACAATTTTCCAATCTTGAGGCTCCATTCTTTGGAATCATGATCGATACAGGCACGTAATAAACTTCTTTTGTCTTCTCTTGTTGACACACTTTAACGGACTCCATCTTGCCGTACCGAAACGAAACGATATATTTATAGAACTCCAACATATCTTTAAGCTGACGCTCGAGATCACTCAATTTATACACACTCTCTTGATCAATAAAAAAAGTTACGGCTTCTTGCTCAGCGTCATATAAAACATCTTCTTGTCTAGCAAGCACTCCTTTGTCCTTCAAATAAAAATAAACAAAAGCAAGTACTATCTCGCTTAATGTTTCATGATCACATCCTGCATAAAGCTTTTTTGTCTCGACAGATAACGTTTTTAAATCAATCTCTCCCCATGTAGGAATAATCTTTTTTTTAAAATCTTCATATGCATCTAACCCGCCTTCTCCTGTTGATTGAAACAAAAACGAATTAGGTAAAATATCATTCGGCACTAGACTAAGGGGTAACGAATGACCTCGCACATGAACAACTTTCTCAACATCAACCACTTCTTTGTATTTTTCGTAACAAAATTGAGTAAAACATTGAGGTATATCATCACCAAGACTATCAAGATCTACATCCAGGCCTATACGAGCAGCATTCGGAAAAGTTCCAGAAGTTTTCACATATTCTGGAACCTTGTTACGTTTGTCATCTATCGGATAAAACTGAATCTGCCCTGCCTCATTACGAACAAATTGCCCCTTACTATCCATTTCAACACAAACAGGATCTCCCCAGGTTTCAAGCCAGTAATCATTGCATCCTTCTTTTCTCTTTAAACTAATAAATTTTTTAGCTAGTGAAAGCGGAGTAACGCCTTCTTCAAGAATTTCTTCTAAAGAAAGAGTGACATACTTTTCCTCCAACCTTGGTGGGCCTGCATGCGAAGCAATAAATTGCAGATCATTGCCAAAAGCAAATATGGGCAAAAGGCTATAAAGTTCGCCAAAACCATTAAATAACTTTTTAGCCGTCGCTTCATCGAATTTCTTTCTCAATTGCTCTCCAAAACAATTCTTTGTCTCCCAATGTGCACTCATGTAGTAAGCACTTTCATGATTCCCTTGAAGACAAAGAAAGTTCTCGGGATCAGTCAACATCTGTAGCAAATAAAACACACCGTTCTCAGTGGAATGCTCTCCTCGATCGATCACATCCCCATGATTGATGCGAATATGTCCTGGTTTGCGAGCATCTCTGATCGCCCGAATAAAAAGCGCAAAAGAACTACAAAAATCAGCGTGTGTGTCGCCAATGGACTTCGCCTTTTTAGCCGATTTCGAAAACACAGCAGCAGTTGTATACGGTGCCGAAGGAACAAGTCCTTCAGTTATTTCAAACGTTGAAGTATCAGCAGACCACATTCCTTGATTTGTTGGGTGTTGATTTCCGTTAGGATCTTCCGGATCCCTAAACCATAGCAACTGATCAGGATGCTTAGCGATCAACTCTTTTAAATCTTTCGCGTTATCAGGCATCACCTGAGCATTTTGAAGTCTTTTCTTTTGAAGTGTTTTAGCTTGTTGAAACAGATCTAGTAATAAATCAGAGTCGTTAGAGATTTCAATAACAACATCGATAACTTCTTTATCAGAACCTTCCCGCACAATCCGAATTGCGTCTGCAATAGTGGTCATGTTTTTTCTTCTTATTCATTAAGAATATTTGTACAAATAGCATTCTTCACAACTTCTGCAAAAATTTCTTTCTATTTTCTATCCATTCCCCCTTTCAGGCATAATGTGCGCCTTTTGATTCCATAGAGATAAGAAAAACAGATGCAAAAACACGACTTCCATAAATACGGGAAAACAGCGATAGCGGCCGAATTGGCGGCTATACAAGAGCTAGAACAAAGAATCGACGACACTTTTGCGCTTGCTTGTGAACATCTTTTGCAATGTAAAGGACGCATAGCGGTCACCGGCATGGGCAAATCAGGCCATATCGCACGAAAAATCGCGGCGACCTTTGCAAGCACCGGCACCCCGGCATTCTTTGTACATCCCGGAGAAGCCAGCCACGGCGATGTAGGCATGATTTTGAAAACAGACCTCGTATTGGCAATCTCATACACCGGTAATACACAAGAGATCATTACCCTTCTGCCTTTCATCAAACGCCTAGGCATTCAGCTCATTAGCATCACGGGCAATCCAAAATCCGTCTTAGCAGAACACGCCAACATCAATCTGGACGCGAGCATCGCAAAAGAAGCATGCCCACTCAATCTTGCTCCAACAGCCAGCACGACAGCGGCTCTCGTCTTAGGAGATGCTTTGGCAATTGCTCTTCTGCACGCAAGAGGATTCACCAAAGAAGACTTTGCAAAATCCCATCCCGGAGGATCCCTCGGAAAGCGTTTGTTACTCCATATCGACGACATCATGCTCACCGGCATTGCAATACCAAAAGTTTACGATGACGCGTGCGTGAAAGATGCTTTGTTGGAGATGAGTGCGAAAGGGCTTGGCATGACGGCTGTGGTGAATCAAAACGAAGAAGTCGTGGGAATTTTCACAGACGGCGATTTGAGGCGTGCGTTCGATAAGAACATAGATATCAACACGACCTCCATACAAACGGTTATGACCAAGAATTGCACAACCGCAAAAAAAGGCATGTTGGCGACAGAAGCACTACAACTTATGGAAACCCGAAGCTTTAACGGCCTGCTGGTGGTAGATGAGAACAATAAGTTAATCGGGGCGTTCAACATCCATACACTCTTACGTGCCGGAATTCTGTAGAAGGAAACTCTTCTCCGTCATTCTTAGCTTCTTGCGGGAATCCAGACCAACGTCATTCCCGCGAAAGCTAAGAATCCAGACCAACGTCATTCCCGCGAAAGCGGGGATCCAGTAATTCTGGATCCCCGCTTTCGCGGGAATGACAGAAAAATGCGCGGGAATGACAGAAAAATGCGCGGGGGATGACGGCGAATAAAGGATGGATATTTCCATGATTAAGAAAATTGCTTTAATACTGTTTGCTTTGGGAACGATTGGCTTTGTTATTTTTTGGATGCAAACCAAACATCTGCCAACGCAACCCACACCGAATCTCAACAAACCAGACAGCGTCATGACTTACGTCGTCTCAACTCAATTTGATGCACAAGGGCAAATTCATGCAACGATCAAAAGCCCGAAAATCACACATTACGAAAAAAACGACCGCTCACATTTTGAAACACCGTTCATCGTCTTGTATCCGAAAAACGAGCCCCCTTGGCACATCACTGCAAAAGAAGGGAACGCCTTGCAAGGAGACAAACGCATTGAACTCATTGGAAATGTAGTGATCCGTCAATTGTCAGGCCCTAATAGTCATCAAATCATCTTAAAAACCAGTAAAATGACGTTTTTTCCAAATCGTTCTTTTGCAAGTACTGACCAACCCGTCACCATTACGCAACCCGGTAATATTGTGAAATCAGTTGGACTCACAATAGATCTAAATACCGGCATCATTCATTTACTCTCTAAGGCTCAAGGTCAATATGCAATTTCACCTAATTAAACGCCTCCTCCCTTTAAGCCTTTTCATATGCACGTCTGCTGTTGCAGCAAACACGTTGTTTATTCATGCCGATTCAATACAGATCAATTACAAGCAAGGAAAAACTCGATATACAGGACATGTGCGCATTACAGATCAGCACTCACAGCTCACAGGAAATCAGGTGACTACGCATGAAAATACACAAAAGAAAATCGACCGAGTAATAGCTCAAGGAAATCCTGCGAATTACATCGATCACAGCGATAAAAATCAGCCTCCGTTACAAGCAATCGCAGACACCATTCACTATTTTCCGCTCAAACACCTCACCCAATTAAGAAACCCTGCAAAGGCGAAACCTGCCCAAATCAAACAGGGCAAGTCCATACTACGAGGATCAACCATCCTCATTCAAAAAAACGCAGCCAATCAATTGGAATCCATTACGGCGTACGGAACTCCTGCGACTTACCATACCTCATCCATCCAACCCGCTTTTGACGGAAAAGCATCTGTTATTAAATACTTCCCCAAAAAGCACCTCATCACATTTCACAAACACGCATTTACAAAACGCGGGAAGACTTTTTTAGAAGGCGAAAAGATTCAATTTAATACGAAAAAAAACGTGTTGCGCGCGATAAGTGACCCTCAAGAGAAAGTCCATTTAGCAATTGATAATCCAGATTTTTCAAAGTAGTTTGCCCCCTCTCATCTATTCAATGAACGAACCATGAACCAACTAAAAGCAGAACATCTTCAAAAAAGTTTCAAGAAACGCAAAGTCGTGAACGACGTGTCGATTGAAGTTTCGAGCGGCGAAGTGGTTGGATTGCTCGGGCCAAACGGTGCCGGAAAAACAACCGCTTTTTACATGGTGGTCGGATTAATTTCTGCTGATAAAGGAGCCATCTATTTAGATGATCGAGATATCAGCGCACTCCCCATGCACGAAAGAGCACGTCTTGGCATTGGCTACTTGCCTCAAGAACCTTCTATTTTCCGAAAGCTCACCGTTGAACAAAACATTCAAGCCATTCTAGAGCTACGTACATCGCTCACCGACAGTGATCGGTCCAATAAACTCGAAGATCTGTTGGATGAATTTCACATTCAGCACATTCGAAAAACGACGGGTTATAGTCTTTCAGGCGGGGAACGCAGACGAGTCGAGATCGCAAGGGCCCTCGCCAACGATCCAAAGTTTTTTCTGTTAGACGAACCGTTTGCAGGAATTGACCCTATTTCTGTGATCGATCTAAAGCATCTCATTAGGCATTTACAGTCTCGAAAAATAGGTATTCTGATTACCGATCACAACGTGCGTGAAACGCTAGATATTTGCGATCGCGCATACATCCTAAGTGAAGGGAAAATTATCTGCCAAGGCACAACGGACACCATTCTCAAAAACGAACAAGTTCGACAAGTTTACTTAGGCGATGAATTCGATTTGTAATTTTCATTCCTGCTTTCCATCGTCATTCCCTCTCACTTCCGTCATTCCCGCGAAGGCGGGAATCCAGATTTAATATATTTTTCTGGATTCCCGCCTTCGCGGGAATGACTTCGGTCTGGATTCCCGCCTTCGCGGGAATGACGGAAGTGAGAGGGAATGACAGCAGTTTTAATGCGACAACCCCTGGTTTTAAGACGCGATCAATCGCGTCTCTACGTTTTTTCTATTAGACTTTCATCCTCTTTAAAAACGCAATTTTAATCACAAAAAGGAGCTCATTATGCAGATCAATTTCACAGGTCATGGAATCGAAGTGACCGACGCGTTACACAATCTCATCGAGAAAAAATTTCAAAAAATTATTCGTCATTACAAAAACGTGATTACCAGCATCAACGTCGTATTAAACGTACAAAAACTAACTCACGTTGCAGAAGCGATTGTGCATATCAAAGGTGCTGAAATAGTAGCGAATGCATCTGACGAAAACATGTATAAAGCCATCGACCAAATGATTTTGAAACTAGACAAACAACTAATTAAACACAGAGACAAAGAAACTAATCATCGAGATTAGCATCGTGTCATCACAAGACACGAGAAATATAGTCTCTACCACATAGGAACCGCTATGAAACTGATGATTGTAAGTGGCCGTTCGGGCTCAGGAAAAAGTGTCGCATTAAATGCTTTAGAAGATTTAGGCTACTACTGCATTGATAATCTTCCTCTTGCATTACTCTCTCAGTTAGCCGAACACGTAGCAAAGCTGTATCAGCACATTGCTGTAAGTCTAGACGTTCGAAACGTCACCGATAACACGGAAGATTTGAACAACACTCTAGACGCCCTGAAACAGGCCTTCGAAACAAGCGAGATCATGTTCCTAGATGCAAAAGACGAAATTTTGCTGAATCGCTTTAGTGAAACACGAAGGCGCCACCCTCTCACCAACAAAACGACTAGCCTCAGTGAAGCATTAACGGCCGAAAAAAAGCTACTGCAACCGATTGCAAACATCGCAGATATACACATCGATACGACTCATTTAAATATTAAAGAATTAAGAGACCTCATCTACGACCGATTGCATTCAAATCAAAAAGAACTAGCGCTGTTGATTAAATCCTTTGGCTTCAAACACGGAGCTCCACCGGATGCAAATTTTGTCTTTGATGTACGATGTTTGCCAAATCCCCATTGGGAACAGAACTTAAGACATCAATCCGGTTTGGAACTACCGGTCATCGATTTCTTGGAAAAATTCCCACAAGTCACAAAAATGGAAAACATGATCAGAAATTTTATTGAGACTTGGATTCCTGCGTTTAGACAAGAGGGGCGCCGATACCTTACCGTTGCCATCGGTTGCACCGGCGGACATCATCGTTCTGTTTATATAGTAGAAAAGCTAGGAAAGTATTTCGAAGAAAAAGGACAGATCGTCGCCATTCGTCACAGAGATAATTTTTAGCGCTCCACACCATATTCCCGCGAAAACAATTCCGTCATTCCCGCGAAAGCGGGAATCCACTTCCTCGTCATTCCCGCGAAAGCGGGAATCCAGTAAATAGATATATCAATTTTGGATCCCCGCTTTCGCGGGGATGACGATGAGAGCCTTTCCCACGAATGACGATGAGAGCCTTTCGCGGGGATGACGATGAGAGCCTTTCTCGGGAATGACGAGGAAGAAACATCACGAGCCGGCGACGGTTAATTGATCAAACAAAATCGAACCAACTTCAATACTGCTTTCCGTTTCAACGTC
>JAHJDF010000045.1 GCA_018812595.1 Gammaproteobacteria bacterium | reverse complement strand
TCTCTACGTTTGTCCTCCATCGTCATCCCCGCGAAAATCAATCGTCATCCCCGCGAAAATCAATCGTCATCCCCGCGAAAATCAATCGTCATCCCCGCGAAAATCAATCGTCATCCCCGCGTAGGCGGGGATCCAGTCATTCTGTTTCCTGGATTCCCGCCTACGCGGGAATGACGAGGTCTGGATTCCCGCTTTCGCGGGAATGACGAGATTACAGAGAGTGCTCTCTCTTAATTAGCTTCAAAAATGCATCTTCGTCGATGACTTTGATGCCAAGCGCTTGTGCTTTATTTAACTTGCTGCCCGCTTCTGCTCCCTCAATCACAAGCGTTGTGTTCGGTGAAACACTTCCAGACACTTTCGCCCCCAATGCAACTAGCTCTTTTTTTGCTTCATCGCGAGACATGGATTGTAAAGTGCCGGTTAGTACAACGATTTCTCCAGACAAAGAAAGCTTGGATGGATCCGTTTTTTTGATAGCCGGCCAATGAATGCCCGCATCCAACAACGAACGGATCACTCGTTGATTGTGTGGTTCCTTAAAGAAAGCAATGATGTGTTTTGCAACCACAGGACCGACGTCTGGCACTTCCTGCAAAGCCTCTTCAGAAGCTTCCATGATTGGCTCTAACGCCGTGAAATGTTTTGTCAATGCAAGCGCTGTGGCTTCTCCCACTTCGCGAATGCCGAGGGCTAATAAAAAACGAGGCAGGGTGGTGGATTTGCTTTTTTCTAAAGCATCTAACAAATTCTGAGCTGATTTTTCAGCAAATCGTTCGAGATTTGCCAGCGGATCCAGAGTCAATTTGTATAAATCATCCACGTGTTGCACTAACCCTGAATCAATCAACTGTTCTGCCAATTTATTCCCGAGCCCTTCGATATCCATAGCCTGTCGTGAAGCAAAATGCTTAATGGTTTCTTTGCGTTGTGCGGGACAGAACAAACCGCCGGTGCATCGCGCAACCGCTTCTCCTTCAATACGTACAACTGCGGATTGGCAAACCGGGCATTTCGAAGGCAACACGATGGGTTTGGTGTCGTGTGGTCGACGTTCTTTGATGACGGACATCACTTCAGGAATGACATCCCCTGCACGGCGCACAATGACGGTGTCGCCAATGCGGATGTCTTTGCGCTCGATTTCATCCATGTTGTGCAAAGTGGCATTACTGACCGTGACGCCTCCCACAGCGACGGGTTCCAATCTCGCGACCGGTGTTAGCGCACCGGTTCGACCCACTTGAAATTCCACATCACGAATGATCGTTAATTCTTCTTGTGCTGGAAATTTATGTGCGATCGCCCACCTGGGCGCTCTTGAAATAAATCCGAGTTGTTCTTGAAGAACTTTCTGATTGACCTTGTAAACCACTCCATCGATTTCAAACGGCAATTGATTCCTCTGAATTTGTATCTGTTTGTAGTACTCCAAACAGCCTTGATAACCCTGAACAACAGAAAGAAGTGGCACTGTGGGAATGCCCCAGGTTTTAATCTTTTCTAAATCTTTGCTGTGCGAAGAGGTACTGACGGTTTCATCGCCTTTTCCAATGTCGTAGCAATAAAAAGCAAGCGGCCTTTGAGCTGTGATACGGGAATCCAATTGACGCACACTGCCTGCCGCTGCATTTCTTGGATTAGCAAATTGTTTTGTACCTAATTTTTTGGCTGCTGCATTGAGTGCATTGAAACCGGCTTTGGGTAGAAACACTTCCCCTCGAATTTCGAGAGTGGAAGGAAAATCACCACGCAATTTTAACGGTACGTTTTTAATCGTTTTGATGTTTTGTGTGATGTCTTCACCGGTGCTCCCGTCTCCGCGAGTTGCTCCACGAACCAAAATGCCGTTTTCATACAAGATGCTGATGGCAAGTCCATCCAGTTTGGGTTCGCAGACGTATTCAATAGTTTCTTGTGACTGTAATTTTTCATGAATGCGCCGATCAAAGGCTTCCAGTTCCTCGTCGGTAAATGCATTGTTGAGTGACAACATGGGAATGATGTGAGAGACCGTTTTGAAGGCTGTTTGTGGCAAGGCTCCGACACGTTGTGTGGGTGAGTCCGGAGTCTTTAACTCAGGATGTTGTGCCTCCACTGTTTGAAGCTCACGAAACAAGCGGTCATATTCGCTGTCAGGAATGGTTGGGTTATCGAGGATGTAGTAATTGTAATTGTGTTCTTGAATAATCTTTTTCAGCTCTTCAACACGTTCTTTGATTTTGGAATCAACCGACATTGTTTTGTTTTCCTTGTGTCATGATTTTTATCGTCATCCCTAGCTGCGGCGGGGATCCAATTATTAAAATTGTTACATTTTTCTGGATTCCCGCCTACGCGGGAATGACGCTTACTAATGACCGAGAAAACCACGACAAAGTGGTGGATTCCCGCCTACGCGGGAATGACGCTACGGTTTTTTTCTTACAAATATCTTTTATTAACTCCTTGATATTTCTCTGTTTTTCATGCGATTTCCGTGTTCAATGAGAGCTTGTGTTAAAAAAACACGTGGCAATTGATCTGTTTTTGTTTAGATTTTTCTTCGCGCCGACTTTGATAACAACAATAAAGGATGAATGATTCGTCTTGATTACGGCAAGGATTTTGTGTTTTTCATGTTTGCTGTGATGAGGCGAAAATTTTATGTGTGGCGGCGTAAGTCAATCTCAGGTATTTCCATTCACAATCGTGGCATCTTCAAAAGATCTATGTTTTCTAAACAATCCTTTTTATGCCTTATGGAGGGTTCGTTATGTTTCGTCGTTTTTCTGAACGTATAAATTTATATACCCATGGGTGTTCTCAAGATTTTGAAAAAGGTGAGTGTTATCGATATGGCCGATATGTAAAACCGAACCGTAATCGCGCAAAATTTTTCTATACAAAAGCTGCAAAAAATGGGCATGCGGAAGCTTATACAAAATTAGGTGAATTCTATGGTGAAGATGAAAACGTCCCACAAGCATTGAAATGCTATTTATACGGTGCAATGCGAGGTAGTAAGACAGCTGGTCAGTATTTAATTGAGTATGCGGGCAATGAGAATTTAACAGCTAGATATTATTTAGGAATGGTTTTTGAAGAACGTCAAAATTGGGAACAAGCTGAACAATGGTACAAAGAATCAATTGGAAAAAATTTTGTTGTTGCTATGCACAGACTTGGAAAGCTTTATCACGACGATCGTTTGGCGCCTGACCAGCATGTCGTGATTCAAAAAAATATCGCGACAGAAATAGATTGGTATCAGAAAGGAATAGAAAACGGGTGTGCTTATGCGTTGAACGCGTTTGTTGAATTAGCGAAAGTGGAAACCCAAGCTGCTTTGTTACTTGGGAAAATGTATGTTGAAGGGAAAGGATGCATTACAAAGAATCTAGGAAAAGCAATTGATGCTTATAAGCAAGCCAGCAAGTTAGATAGCGTAGAAGCTTTTTATCAAGTTGGTATCTGTTATGAGCAAGCTAACGATATCCCCCATCATTTGAATCAGGCTTGTTTTTATTATTGTGAGGCCTCGAAACGAAAACACCCTCAGTCACTAACCGCTATGGAAACTTTAGTTGCACGTTCCGAAAACACGGCATTGATAGCATCTCTAGCCGAATTTTATTACCAGCATCTTAATGAGCTAGAACGAGCCGCTGAGCTGTATAAAAAAGCAGCCGACCAAGGTTATTCCTTTGCATCTTTAACCATACAAAGACTTGTCAACACAGATTCCGAGTTTGCATATTTAATAGCGCGGCTTTATGAAAAAGAGGATCCCCAGAAATCTATGCGCTATTACGCCATTGCTATGCGCCATAAGCATCAAGAAGCAGCAACATATTTAAAAGAGTTGGTGGAAGCAGCAACATATTTAAAAGAGTTGGGGCAAGAAGAAAATGTGGAAGCTATGTATGCAGTATCAGAGTATCACCATCATCGTGGCGAATTATTAGATGCAGCAAAGTTATGCATGCAAGCAGCAGAGCAAGGTCATGTACTAGCCGCGAATTATTTAAAAGACACCTCTTTTGATGCTGAAAATTGTTTTGTGATTGCGTCGTTGTATGAAGAAGGAGAAGAAGTTTCCCAAAACATGCCACAAGCGTTCGCGTTTTACATTCGGGCGGGTCAACTAGGCCATACAGAAGCGGCGTTTCACTTAGGGCAGCTTTATCAAGTGGATTATCCAGGTGTTCAGCGAGATATCGAAAAAGCTTTTCAGTATTACCTACAAGCAGCAAGAGCAAGCGCGAGGCAACAAGAAGCGTTGGTTTCTTTAGAGAGATTAGGAAATGAGGTCAGTGCTGAGCTTCAAAGGAAGTTTGGAGAACTGTATGAGGTTTTGCAAAATCACGAAAAAGCGAAATTCTGGTATCAAACTGCTGCTGATGTAGGGGATGTACTGGCACAACGACGATTGGAAGATTATAAAAAACCCTATGGTCCTATGAGACGTTAACTATAAATAATATCTCTGGATTCTTAGCTTTCGCGGGAATGACGGGTTTAAATATAAGGGTGAACTATGTGGGGCGAAAAAAAAGAAGCAGAAAAAGACCTTTATAAATTATTGGGCGTTGATAGTGCAGCCTCTCCACGCGACATTAAAAAAGCCTTTCAGAAAAGATCTTTAATCGCTCATCCTGATAAAGGCGGTAGCACCGAAGAAATGGCCGCGTTAAATGAAGCTTACGAAGTTTTAAAAGATCCTCAAAAAAGGAAAAAATTTGATTATGAATGGGAGGCTTTTCATGTGGCTGATGATGAAGTAATAGCACCTATTGCAGGGTACCTTCAAACAAAGGCTGTTCCTTTCTCGTTTTCATTCAAACAGCAACATGCTGAATGGACTTCAAAATATTCTTCCAATGCTTTATCAATCAATGCATCGTTATTGGAAAATCGATTCAACAGAACTCGATCATGCATCGTTGGAGCCCTTTAACGGTGTAGAAGCGGCGAAAATAATTTTGGAAAACTTAAGGATGCAGTTGTCACACTCTGAAATGAGTGATGCATTAAAAATGTTGATTGCTCGTGTTAGAACGCTCTATAAATTTGAACAAGATTTTGAAAACGATAGCAATGTTGACCACCCCGCGGAATTTTACCGAAAACGTGCTTATCACCTCTTAGATTGGATTCCTGCGTTTTCAGGGATGGTGAATTCTCAAGTGATGGTGAATCTTTTTTTAAGACTTGAAATATATTTACAAATAGCGTCGCTTAAAGAATCAGTTCCTGCTGTAAAAATGGCGGATGAGCAACTGGCATTAGATATGTGTTTGACCGCATTTACAGTTGCGCACCATGCAACGCCAGATGTTGAACTATATGCTTACGCGCATGGATTAAGGCTGCTCTCTGCTTTTCAGTATCGACATCCACAATTACTTGACGTTGTGAAAGCCTTTCAACATCAAGCTTTGAAAATAGCGGATTTATTTCCATTTTTCGAATCTATTTCCCCTAACGTCGACTTCTTCGCCAAAGGGCAACAGACAATTGGTTTAATGCGTGGTTTATTACATGTACTGATTCAGATTATTAAGAGCAACCGGGCAGGAGAAGAATCAATCCCTATTGACCATGATTACATTACTGTGCTGTATCAAGCCTATGAAGCTTGTTTGAAAGATTGGTATGAAGAAACACACGATCCTGAAAATGAACAGGGATTCAAAGTGCTATTGATGAATGAATTGTTGTTTAAAAACGGTTGGACTTTTTTAGAGCTAGAACAAAACCTTAATTCTCCTTGGATTATGATTGATCGAGATGAAGAAGGATGGATGGTTCCGTCTCCTTCATTGCCATGGAAAAACACGCCTTCTATTGAGACGTATCGTTCCCTAAATGGATTGGAATTGAACTATCACACAGGCCAGATGCGGTTTTTGTTTCAACCTGTTGCAAAAAATGATCCTTCTTATACACAAGTAATTAGTTCCTTTGATTTATCAGAAATGTTGGAAAAAAACATTAGCGAGGCGATTTTTAGCTTAGATCCCGTTGACCCCGATATGCTGTATCACCCCTTTAATAAGATGCGTTTTGCTCCGACATCGGTTTATAAAACTGAATTTTTGAACACGATGTTGTTGACTGATTATCTACTGAAATTCTTTACGGTGGCTCGAGAAGCGCAGAGTGAATATCCTTATGCGACGAGGGAGCTGGATCTGTTAACGAGCCATTTACCGCTGTATTTGAAGAAGATCATCAGCGATTTTCATAAAGCACAACAATCGGAGTCTTTACACTCATTTTGGATTGAAGCCTGCGAAGTTCCTGTTGCATTGGATGATGAAAGCGCGCAGCGAGAAGGGATTCAACGCATCGCTTTAGGTGAGCTCAAGATGACTGTGAAAAAGTACCAAATGACACGGGATGCGGACGGGAATTTGGTGGATACAACTGAAGGAAACGAAGGCTGGAATTTTCATGTTTTTCCAAAGAATCAAATGGATTGGATATTGGCCGACGATCATTATCGAAGCTTATCTGTTCCATCGATTGTTGTGATAGAAGGACAAAACAAAATTTACTTTGTGGACGAAGAAGGTATTAGCAGGGCTTTTTCTCTGCCCCTGAAGCCGAAGGCTTATCAAGAAAAACTGATGAGGCTTTCTAAATTAAAGAGAGAAACTAATGGAGAAGTTCTTAAAACGTCGCAGAACGATTATTGGCTTTACAAGCTGACAAGAGATATCACAAGGCATTGCAATAAATCGCATCGGTTTTCACCAGAATATGTTTTTGCTCAAGAATTCACTGCGCATTACGACGAATTTGCTCAGTACTATCCTGAATTTGGAAGATTGCGAGAATTAAGTCGCATTACCGTGCTGATTAAGTTCATGAATGGTTTGAGGGAAGGTTATAAAGAAAATCTCGCACGCTTGGAAGATGCATTGAACGATGTGCCTCATTGGCAAACGAGGGCGAATGAGATTAACAGAGCGATTCAACAAGCTAGAAATAAATACACCACTCAATACGACCAAGAGCATATGCAAGTATTGAATCAACTGAAGGCAGAGTTTGATCAGCTGAGCCGTGAGATTTCTGGAATATATGAGAAAAAAGCAGAAGCAGAGAAGCAGATTCAGAAAGCTTTCTCTGATCAAAATAAAAATGATGTCAGTGCAGCGTTAAAGAATGATAGTAATGCGATAGCAAGAATTGCGAGAAACGTCGTTGACAAGAAGTTTTCGCAATACAAAAGCCACGTTGAAACAGAAGTCAGGGAAGCCGAGCAAGTTGTTCCGAATGAAAAGAAAGCGCTGCGTGATAAACGAGATGTATGTGCGCGAATTGAAAAGACCTTTAAAGATTTAAGATTTGGAGCTGACGTACCGGAGACAGAAGAAGAAAAGAAGGAACAAGAAGAGTATTTATCGAAGCAATGTTTTTGGGTACTTTCCAGCGTTTGCCATCATCCGAAAGGTTCTCTTGCCCGTACCATCTACGGCGGTGTCCACGTCGAACCAAAAGTCAACGTCCTCCTCAGTGGAAGCTCACAGCATCAAAACACAATGAACTCGGCGTTTAGTGGAAGCGGGGTTGAAAAAAAGTGTTATCGAATTGAATGTAATTCCACCGCAAGTGAACTGAATATCTGTGCTTGTCGTTTTAAGTTAGCTGTTTGCAGTGATTTTTCCGACTAAAGAAGTATTCGATTTGAAAAAAGGATGCATTACCAATCTATTTGTTTAAAAGTTGTGGAATTCTTTCGAGATCAAAAGGAATCTTTTATGACGTTAAGAAATATTCGAATTGTTTTAGTACGGCCTTCGCATCCCGGAAACATAGGGGCGGCTGCGCGTGCTATGAAGACGATGGGTTTGAGTCGTTTGTATCTTGTTCAGCCGCGTTTATTTCCACATGAGACCACAACGACTTTTTCTTCGAATGCTGTAGAAGTCTTAGAGCATGCGGTTGTTTGTCAGACGTTGGAGGAGGCGATTAGTGATTGTGTGGCCGTTTTTGGGACGAGTGCTCGCAAACGATCGTTCCAAAAGCCTTTGTTTGATGTGCGTCAGGCAGCAGAAAAAGTTTTGAATGAATATACAGAGCAAGAGGTCGCCATCGTCTTTGGCTGTGAGCGTTGTGGACTGGAGAATGATGAATTGCTGAAATGTCATTTTCATGTGTGCATTCCATCGAATCCTGTTTATGAATCTTTGAATTTGGCGGCTGCGGTGCAGGTGATTAGTTACGAGTTGCGTATGGCGTTTTTGAATAAGGGGCTGGATTCCCGCCTGCGCGGGAATGACGGTGAGGGTCGTTTATCCACGGTAGATGAATTAGAAGGGCTGTATCAACAGATCGAAAACACGCTCATTCAAGTAGGGTTTATTAACCCCAAACATCCTCGTCAGGCGATGAAGCGGGTTCGTAGGATGACGGCTCGCGCGATGCTCGACAAAGAAGATATGGATTTATTACGAGGCATGTGGACAGTATTAGAAAAAGAGATCAGATGATCCAGCTCGTGCGCAGCACCAAACGTCGATCCGTTTTACCTGTTGAGCTTTTAATTGTTTGCATAAAGCGTTGATTGTTTCTCCGCTTGTCATGACGTCATCGAGAATCACCACGTATTTCCCTTTCAATGAATCGTTTGCGTGAAACGCATTTCTTACGTTTTTTTTCCTTTCGTTTGGGGCGATGAGTGTTTGAGGCAATGTGGATTTGATGCGAGTGCAGGCGTGTAAATCGATAGGAATTTTTAGAGATTTAGTAATAGGGCGCGAAAGTTCTATCGCTTGATTAAATCCTCGTTCTTTGAGGCGTTTTAAATGTAAAGGCATGGGGATTATGCAATCGGGCTTTTGAGTCTTTGTGTACAAGTGAGAGATTTTTTCTGCGAGTAGAGACCCAAAGAGATTCGCGTACGTCAACTGTTGATGAAATTTAAGCTGAATGAGCAATGTTGAAATGGGGGGTTCATAACGAAAGAGCGCAATCGTTTGTTCATACAGAGGAGGACGCTTTAAACATTTACCGCAGATCGTTGTTTCGGTCGTAATCGATCGGCCACAGCGTGCGCACGCGTCTTGTATCCAAGGGAGTGTTTTTTCGCATGTCTCACAAAGGTCAATCGCCCGATGGCTTCTTCGGTTGCACAAAATGCATGTGTGAGGAAAGAGGAATGAGGGCATGTTTTTTTGTTTCTGAAGCGGATCTCCGTCATCCCCGCGTAGGCGTTCGATCGTTGTGTTTACAGAGATGGTTAATCGTCATCCCCGCTTCGGTGTGGATTCAGTCATTCTATTTTCTGGATTCCCGCTTTCGCGGGAATGACGGAAGATTGCCTTTCGCGGGAATGACGGAAGATTGCCTATGTGATAATTTATGTACTTTCATTAAGAGGGTTTTTGAATGTCTATAAAACAACTTGTTCAACGCGTCATGACTTGTTTCATGCTCCTTGTTTTTACCCCTACCTTATTTGCTGCTGAAACTGGATTGCCTTGGGAAAACCCCTTAGAAAAAATTCTGGCATCAATGACAGGGCCTGTTGCGAAAATGATCGGTGTATTTGCGATCGTGATCGCAGGTTTCGGTATTGCATTTGGTGAGGCAGGAACCGGTATGCGTCGCGTCTTTCAAATTGTGTTGGGTTTATCCATTGCATTTACGGCGTCCACTTTGGTTGTGACGTTGTTTGGTTTTTCCGGTGGAGCGGTCTTTTAATGGCTAAAGTGGGCTATCGCATTAAATTACACCATTCGTTAGTGACGCCGATGATGTTGGCCGGCGTTCCGAGAAAGTTTGCTATTTTTAATGGCACTATTGGGGCAGCGATGGTTTTGGGTTTGCATGCGTTTTATATGTTGCCGGTATGTGTCGGTTTGCATGTGGTCGCCATGGTGTTAGCCAAGAAAGATCCTTATTTTTTTGAAATTGTGTTACGCCATATGAAACAGAAAAAATTTTATGGGGTGTGAAAAACTTTTTCATGCGTATTTTTTAACTGAAATGAATTGATATGTTCAATCTTTCCGAATATCGCACTAAAGCAGATCGTCTTTGTGATCTCTTACCCTGGGCGGCATTAATTGCTCCTGGCATTGTTTTGAACAAAGACGGTTCTTTTCAAAGAACCATTCGTTTTCGTGGACCGGATCTCGAGTCTTCTACAGAGGAACAACTCATTTCTGCAATGGCTCGTTTGAATAATGCGTTGAAACGTTTTGGTTCAGGCTGGGCTTTGTATATCGAAGCAAGACGTCAGTTCTCTTCTGAATATCCTGACGATAATTTTTTTCCTGATCCGGTTAGTTTGTTGATTGATGCAGAACGTCGGGAAGGCTTTCAAAAAGCGGGGTTTAGTTTTGAGAGCCACTATTTTCTAACCCTGCAATATTTGCCACCAGAAGAAACCACTTCCAAGTTAGCTTCTTTTTTTATTTCGCATCCGGAAAAGCAATCGCTTGATGCAACGAAATATTTGGAGAACTTTAGTAATCAGACACTCCGTTTTTTAGACATTTTGAAAGACATTACGTTTGAAGCTGAGCTTTTAAATGACGAAGAAACGCTTACGTATCTCCATGACACGATTTCCACGAAGCATCATCCGGTATTGGCTCCTGAAGTTCCTATGTATTTAGATGCGTTTTTAGCAGATACCCCATTGTTAGCCGGCATTGCGCCTCAACTAGGGAGTCAGCACTTACGTGTGATTTCCATGTTGGGTTTCCCTGCAACGACATTGCCTGCTTTGTTGGATCAACTAAATCATTTGCCTATTCGTTATCGATGGAGCACGCGTTTCATTTTTCTCGATAAGCAATCAGCTGAATCGCAATTGAAACAATACAAACGCCGTTGGTTTGCAAAACGAAAAAATGTTTTACACCTGTTGCAAGAAGTCTTTACGAAATCAGAGAGTCAATTGATCGATACAGCAGCGGTGGATTCTGCAAAAGATGCGGATGAAGCGTTTAGAGAATTGTCTGAAGATCAAGTGGCTTATGGTTATTACACGACGACGATCGTGTTGATGGATGAAGATCTCGATCGCGTGATCGAGATGCGAAGAGAAGTGGAACGTGTGATCAATGGGCTTGGTTTTACGACGGTTAATGAAACGTTGAATGCTGTGGAAGCGTGGTTGTCGTCATTGCCGGGGCAAGCTTATGCCAACGTCCGAATGCCTTTGCTGCACAGTTTGAATCTTGCACATTTGGTGCCTTTTTCAGCGGTTTGGTCTGGCTTAGAGCGAGATCATCACCTCAATGCTCCTGCGCTCATGTATGTCCATACTCATGGCAATACACCGTTTCGATGGGTGAACCACATTGGCGATGTAGGGCATCAGATGGTGATTGGCCCAACGGGTGCTGGAAAATCTGTTTTATTAACCATGATGGCGTTGCAATTTCGACGTTATCAAAATGCTCAAATCTTTGTGTTCGATAAAGGCGGCAGCTTTTTAGCAGCGACCATGGGAGTCGGTGGTGACTACTTCGAACTTGGAAAGAAGCAGCACGGTGTCGTTTTTCAACCATTAGCGCGTATTGATAACGAATCAGAAAAAATTTGGGCACAAGAATGGTTGCAAGGATTGTTGGTGAACGAAGGCATCACCATCACGCCGCAAGTCAAACAAGCGGTGTGGGCGGCGATTACTGCTTTGGCGCGTGTACCTATAGAACAGCGTACGTTGACAGGCTTGCATGCGTTATTACAAAACACGGAATTAAGACAAGCGCTGTCGACATACACTCTTAGCGGGGCGTATGGGCATTTGTTGGATTCGGATCATGAAACCGTGAGTGATTCGGTGTGGCAGTGTTATGAGATGGAAGAGTTGATGTCGATGCCAAGTGTTATCGCGCCTATTTTGAGTTATCTCTTTCATCGTTTGGAGTCGCGTTTTACAGGCGTTCCAACCCTATTGGTTTTGGATGAAGCATGGTTGTTTTTAGATCATCCTGTATTTGCCGAAAAGATTCGGGATTGGCTCAAGAGCCTTAGAAAGCTCAATGTCAGTGTTATTTTCGCAACTCAATCGGTTGAAGATGCTTTATCGTCTTCGATAGCACCTGCTCTTTTGGAATCTTGTCCTGCGCGTATCTTGTTGCCGAACGACCGTGTGTTAGAGCCCAAAATTCGTGCTTCTTATGAGAAGTTGGGATTAAATGAACGGCAGCTCTATATCTTGTCTGCAGCGTTACCTAGACGGCAGTACTACTATCAGTCTCATTTAGGTAACAGGTTATTTGACTTAGAATTAGGCCCGATTGCAGAGGCTTTTTGTGCTGCCAGTCGAAAAGAAGAACAAACAATGATTTGGCAGATCATTGAGAAGTATGGCCGAGAGAATTTTCTTCAACATTATTTACAAGCAAAACAATTAGATTGGGTTTGGGATTTGTTAAATGAAAAACGTGTTCAATAAACAGCCTTCCAATAATCAACAGGCAGAAGTGAAAACTCCTTATCAGCGTGCGAAGCAAGAATGGGATCATCGCATTGGAACCGTGGCTGTGCAGGCGAAGAATTGGCGTTTTATTGCTTTGCTTTCTTTATTAGTCGCTGTGATTACTTTGGTCTTGCTGATTTTTAGTTTGTCCATGGATTCCAACCGTGTATTTGTTGCAGAAGTGTCGAATAGCGGACGGGTTGTGAATGTCGTTCCGTTACAGAAAGTTTATGAACCTTCTGATGCGCAAAAAGAGTATTTTATTTCGCAATTTATTCGGTTTGTTCGCGAAGTGCCTTTGGATCCAGTTGTTGCAAAAAAACAATGGCTCTCTGCTTATGATTATTTAAATCAGAGAGGGGCTACAATCTTGAATGCTTATTTTAAAGCGAATAATCCAGCGGAATTATTGGGCAAGCAGACTGTGACGTTGAAGATCCTGGATATTAATCCGATGAGCACGAATGCGTATCAAGTCGATTGGCGTGAGACCTCTGTAGATAATTCGGGTCAAGTGCTTGGTAAGAAAGATTACAGCGGCGTGTTTACCTTTCAGATGAAACAGCCGACGACACAAGAAGCGATTTTGAAAAATCCTCTTGGTATTTATATTTCTGATTTTCATATCTCCCCACGAGAAACAGAGAGTGCTAACCATGTTTAGAAAAATAATTGTTATTACGGTTTTATCGATCGGATTGTTGGGGTGTGCGAATCATCAGTCGGAAATGGCTCCAGAATTGAAACCGGCTGTTAATGTGGCGTCATTTCCACAAACGCATCAGGCGCAGCAACTCCCTGCTGTACAAGCAAAACCGATCAATCTGCAATCGTTTCCAGCGATGGAATCATCGCATCGCCGTTTGACGGGTGTTGCAGCAATTCATGCCGCCAATCGAAAAGCAACCATGCAACCGAATTCCAATGAGTACATTGATTCAATCATGACGTTCGATTATTCGCCGGGCTATTTGTATCAGGTGTATTGCGCGCCTTTGCGTGTTACGGATTTACAGTTTCAAAAGGGCGAACAAGTGGTGTCAGTCGCGGCGGGCGATACATTGCGTTGGGAAGTGTCTCGTACTTACAGCGGTTCGGGCAGCGATCGAGTAGAGCATATTTTACTAAAACCAACCGATGAAAATTTGACGAATTCATTAGTGATCACTACCAATCAACGGACGTATCACTTGATGTTGCATGCGACGAACACAACTTATATGGCTGCAGTCGAATGGCGGTATCCGGACAGTGATAATTTTGTGCAGCAATACAAACAAGAAAAACAACAGCTGTCAGATATCGGGACTAATTTGGATCTGAATCAATTGGATTTTCATTACCATTTTGATCTCATTCAGGGCGACATACCCAATTGGAAACCTTTAATGGTGTTCAACGACGGACGTAAAACATTTATTCAATTTCCTGCTAATGCGCAAACCGCGCCGACTTTGTTTGTGGGGGATAAGCATGAATTAGGAGTTGTTAATTATCACGTAGAGGGCAATTTCTATGTGGTTGACAGCGTGGTCACCCATGCACAATTGCGAGCAGGGCAAGACGATCAAACAATTTTAAACATTGTTCATGATTAATCTGAGATGCATATGAAAGAAGATAAGCCAATTCAACTGCGTGCTGCGCCTCCGAAGCCTGTTTTAATGAATAAGCCTTTGTTGATTATCGTGGGTATTTTATTAATAGGTTTGTTCTTATTTGCTTTTATTGAAGCGTTAAGTGAAAAACCTGCGGAGCCGAAGAAGTCAGAAACTTCACAAGAGGCCATGTTGCAATCGAAGAAAGAGATCACAAACACGTTATCCAAATTGCCCAATGATTACACCGATCAAGCAGCGATTAATCAGTTTTCTCATCACGCACTACCTGTTCAAGCGCCTCTGATTCCTCAAGCGGTACAAGATGAATTGAATGCGTTGAGGCAACAACAAGCTGAACTTGAGAATCGGTTGCAGGAAGCTTCGGTGCAACAACATGCGCAATCGCCATCCAATCAAGATCTTCAGAATCATCAAGCATTGACGAGTGGATTGTTTTTCCCTGGCAGCGCTCCATCCGAGCAAAATAAAAACGCGGCGTCGTCAAACAGCGGGTCTTCTTCTGCATCGAACGGTAGTGGGGGGGCGGGAGCCGCTGGAAAGGAAACGTCGTATGAACAGCAAAACATGCAGTCACAAAAGATTAGTTTTTTAAAGCCTTCTGATGAAGACGAGGGAATTTACGATGAACATCGTTTGGTGAAACCGGCATCTCCTTATGAAGTACAAGCCGGCACTATTATTCCGACGGCTTTGATTACCGGGGTGAATTCGTCTTTGCCGGGAAGTGTTGTCGCTCAAGTGCAACACGATATTTATGATTCGGTTTCAGGTCGGTATTTGTTGATTCCAAAGGGCTCAAAGATTTTAGGGAAGTACGATTCAAAAGTAGCTTATGGGCAAGAACGTATTTTATTGGCCTTTGATCGCATCATTCGTCCGGACGGTTCGTCGATTCAGTTAACCAAATTCCAAGGCATCGACATGGCTGGTCAAGCAGGCGTGCAGGGAGATGTGAACAATCATTGGAGCCGTATTTTAGGGGCGGCGACCATTTCAACCTTGTTGAGTTTTGGGGCAGGGGCAGCGTCAGACAACATGGGAAATAACAATACGTATTATCGAAGTTCAGAACAGAATGCTGCTTTAGGTGCAGCGCAAAATGTTTCTTCGATCGGTCAAGATTTAACAGGTCGAGCGATCAATATTCAGCCGACCATTCAATTGCCTCCGGGGTATCCGTTTAATGTGGTTGTGAAAAAAGATATGGTCATGGAGCCTTATCATCCTGTTCCTGTGAGTGCTGATCATGAATAACTGTTTACGGTTTTTTCTGTTTCTTATGTTTATCTTGCTGAGCGTAAATGCTTATGCGGCAATACATTTAACACAGAATCAGCCGACGAAACTGGGAGAGGAAGACAGTAATAGTGGTTATTCGCCAACGACTATCGTGACGCAGCCGATGCCTCAAGTAGTGTTAGCGCCGGGTGTGGCTGCATTGAATGAGGCTCATAATTTTTTTAATCAATCCGACTATGATCATTTTAATCGTTATAAACCATTGAAGTTGTTCAGTATCCCGACTTTGAAACCGTAGTATTTTTTAAATGATCGTGTTGTCTCGTTCTTGTTTTTCACTTTCGTCATCCTCGCGTAGGCGGGCATGACGAAATGGTAAAAACTGGATTCACATCGAAGCGGAAATAACGGAAAAAGGTAAAGACTTAAATGAATATTGATGCGGGTGCCATCACACTTGTTCAAACAGTATTTATGCAGCACATGAGCGCTACTTTTGCGTTGGTGACTCATTACGCATTTAATTTGCTTTATATCTTTGCTTCATTAGAAATCGTTTTCTTTGGTTTGGGTTGGGCGTTGCAAAGCAGTGCCGCTTGGGAGCGTTTGTTCTTTAAGCTGATCAAACTCGGTCTGATTTTCTTTATTGTTCAGAACTATGCTTATCTCACGGATTCGCTGATTCGCAGTGTGGCGCAAGTGGGGGGCTTGATTGCGAATGTGAAGCATCTGGACAACATCGTTTTTAATCCTGCTTTGATTTGGCAACACGGCTATGACATTGGGGTGGCTTTATTAAAAAGAGCTTCGATTAGTTCTGGGTTTGGATTGCCTTTTCTTGAGATTTTGTTGGGCATGGGCATTTTGTTGGTGTTTGGATTACTCGGCATTCAAATTGTGATTCAGCTGGTCGGGTTTTATTTAATTGCATTAATAGGGCTTGTTTTGTTGCCTTTTGGTGCATTCGATCAAAGCATCGGTATGTTTGATCAGAGCATTCGTTCTGTTTTAAAAGCCGGTATTCGTGTGATGGTTTTGGTGATCGTGATTGGTGTTGCTGTGACTGTTTGGAACACGTTTGATCCGATCGATGTGCAGGGATCGTTTAATTTAAATCAAGTGTTGGGCCTCTTTTTTACTTCTTTGTTATTGCTGTATTTAGCGATCCGTTTGCCAACGTTTGCCGCAGATGCAGTGGGGCATGTGATTAAGCAATGGGGCGGTGAGTCTGCAGGTGTAGGAGCGGGTGTGACGACAAGTGTTATGGCTCCTTCAACCCTCGGCGTTTCAGAAGGCACAGCAATGCAAGCTGCTACAGCGATTGATCAACGAGTTGGTGCATCCATGAGTCCTTCTGTGAGCAGTGTTGCCTCTGCGACGAGTCTAGGGAGTTCTGCAGCATCTGTGTCAACAAGTCCTTCTGTTGCTCAATTGTCTCAAATGACGATGTATAGAGATCGTGATCGAGAGCAGTCGTTGGATGAGGCAATCGCTGTGAAGCAGAGTATTTCTAATACGACGTTGAAGCAGATTAAAGAGAAGCTCGACAAGGTGTTGCAGCCCCGGGTTAAGGGCAAGTGAACGCATGGCAATAGAGATGCGTTTTGAAAGCATGAGATTGATCAAGCTTCTAGGAATGATCTTCTTCTGTCTTTCTGTATTGGCAGCGATTGTTTTCTATATTCATCGAACGGGGTATAGGATTTTTTATCAACCGACTCCAAGCATGAAACAAGGCTGGTATTTCGTGACTCCCCCGAAACATTTCATGCGAGGAGCCATCGTTGTATTCACCCCTCCGACAAAAACCTTACATTTTTTGTATCAGCATCATTGGGTTCCTAACAGTGGATTATTAATGAAGCGGATTGTCGCAGCGCCAGGGGATCGTGTTTGCGTAAAGCAGGGGCGTGTTTGGATCAATCATCGCAAATTCGCTTCGGTTTATCGTTACTACGCACCACACCGTGCGTTACCGCAAAATGATTTTTGCGGAATATTACCTACGAACTATTATTTTCTGATGAGTACGCGAGTACGTCGTTCTTTTGATAGCCGCTATTTTGGACCGATCAGTGCAAAAGCGATTGTTGGGAACGCGTATTCTTTTTGAAGGAAAGAGAAAACAGATATGAACAATGAGCAACGAGCATTACAGCGTCATCTGGATATGTTAACCACAGCGTTTGGTGTGGATATTGCCGGGTGGTTAAAGAGCGATGATGTGATTGAAATTATGTTGAATCCGGATGGGCGAGTTTGGCTCGATACCTTAAAACAAGGAAAATATCTTACGGATCTTGTTTTATCGCCTGATATTGCTGAAAACGTGATTAAGTTGGTTGCCGCTTATAAACAAACCATTGCAGATGAGCGTCACCCAGAAGTGGCTTGTGAGTTGCCAGAAACCAGTGCTCGATTTCAAGGTTGGTTGCCTCCTGTTGTTACCGCTCCCACTTTCACGATCCGTAAACGCGCAAAATATGTTTTTACGTTGGATAACTATGTGGAAACTGAAAGCTTATCGGTTAAGCAAGCGGAGTTTCTGCGTCGTGCATTAAAAGAGCGTAAGAATATTTTAATTGCTGGGGGAACGGCGTCTGGCAAGACAACGTTTGCGAATGCGTTATTGAATGAATTGAAAGACAGTCAAGATCGTATGATCGTTTTGGAAGATTTGCCGGAATTGCAAGTGACCGCTAAAGATTGTGTCACCTTGCGTACTTCTGAACAGAAAGCGATGAGAGATTTGGTGAAAGGCGTGCTTCGTATGCGTCCCGATCGAATTATTATTGGTGAAGTGCGGGATGGTGCAGCTTTGGAGTTGCTGAAAGCTTGGAATACAGGGCATCCGGGCGGTATTTGTACGATTCATGCGAACAGTCCAGAAGCCACGATATCTCGGTTGGAAAATTTGGTGCAGGAAGTTGTTGAAGTGGTGCCAAAACGTTTGATACAACAGGCCATCGATATCATTGTCTTTATGCGTCGTGTTGCGGGTCAATATCTTGTTGAGTCCATTCATTTGTGTGAGATTGAAAACGATCATTTGTGTTTAAAACCGTTTTGATAAAAAAGGAGAAAGAAGTGGTTATTCAAGTTTCCAAATTAGAAAAAACAGAAAATAAAACTTTAGTGTTTACGGATGAAGCGGCTAAAAAAGTGCAAGCTTTAATGGACGAGGAAAAAAATCCAAATTTTAAGTTGCGTGTTTTTGTTTCTGGTGGAGGTTGTGCAGGATTTCAATACGGCTTTACGTTTGATGAAAACGTGAATGCGGCGGATACGGTGATAGAAAAGAAAGTGAAGCTCGATGGACAGCAGAAGACAGTGGTGTTGTTGGTGGATCCTATCAGCATTCAATATCTTTCAATGGCTGAAATTGATTACAAAGAAGATTTAAACGGTGCTCAATTTGTGATTCGTAATCCAAATGTGCGAACCACCTGTAGTTGTGGTGGTTCCTTTGCAATGGACGATGCTTCGTTTGAAGAAGGCAAAGAGGGGTGCGCTCAATAGCAGGGATGTGTGAATCGTTATTCCCGAGGGTTTCTGTCGTCATTCCCGAGGCTTCTGTCGTCATTCCCGCGTAGGCGGGAATCTAAGAAAGAGAGATATCAATTCTGGATTCCCGCCTACGCGGGAATGACGGAGAATGAGATTCCCGCCTACGAGGGAATGACGACAGAACGCTTTCGAAAGGATGACGATTGCGCAGTGACGACGGTTAAAATCTATTTCGTATTTAATAACGCCATCATTTGATGCGCATATCGTTTGAAATCTTGTCGCTGGCTTTTTGGAATAGGTGCTGCGTGTGGCAATTTCACTTTCATTGGGTCGTAATGCACCCCGTTAATTCTGAATTCGTAATGCACATGAGGCCCTGTGGCCAGCCCCGTTTGTCCTACATAACCAATGACCTCGCCTAATTTGACGTGACTGCCTAAATGGAATTGGGGAGAAAAGCGCGACATGTGAGCGTACAAAGTACTGTATTTATAACCGCTTTTAATCACGATCACTTTGCCATAGCCACCGTTTCTGCTTCGAAATGCAATCACTCCATCAGATGTCGCGTGAATCGGCGTGCCGAGAGGCGCAGCGAGGTCGACGCCTTCATGGGGGCGAATGATGTGTAAAATAGGGTGCATGCGACGTTCATTAAAAGGGGAGCTGATACGAGTGTATTTGACTGGAGCTCGAAGAAAACGGCGTCCGAGGTTTGCGCCATCTGGCGTGTAGTAATTAGCCGTTTTAGCAGTTTTTCCATAGCGAATAGCGATGTAGTTGTGGTGTTTGTGTGTGTATTGCGCGGCCAGGATGTCGCCTTTTTGAATTGGCTTATTATTTGCATAGTATTCTTCGTAGATGACTTTGAATCGATCGCCTTTTTTGATCTGCGATGAAAAGTCAATTTTGTTTTCGAAAATTTTTGAGAGGCTATTAATAAAAGAGTTTGTAAAACCGGCTTGATTGGCTGCTTGTGAAAGGGTGCGGTTAATTTGAATGGTGGCTTCTTCGATATTTTTTATCAGCTTTTGTTCGATGATTTGTGCTTTAAAGAGATCTTTGCTTTTTATGATTTCGAGGTATTTATACGGGGTTATTCCATACACTAATTTTGTTAATTTTCCTTGGTGACCTACTAAGAGATAGAGCGTGTGGTTGGCTTGCAAGTTTTTTAAGTACGGTTTGGCGATGGTTAATGACATCAATTGATAAAGTGTTTTGTGATCCAAATTTTCTTGTTTAAAGATTTTTTCTAGAGTGTCATTTTGTTTTATTTTGATGCTTTTCCAGGGCGCTTTTGTCAGTTTCTCCGAAGTAATTGTCATAATCGTTCGGCTACTAAAAAAGGTCGCTTGTTTTCGAGTGTGGATAAGGAAACTAATTTCGGCGGTGACGATGAGAATGATGAAGATGGTTAAAATAGCGAATTGCAGTGGGTGAGAAAAGTGCAGTCGAGAATTCTGCGAATCATATTCATTGCTGTTTATCATTCCTCATAACCCCTGGTTTTAAAGGGCGCAAACCTTAGCTTTTGCCTTATTGAAGGTCAATGAGATTACCCGTGAGTGTTGTTTGGTTATGAAAAAGTTCTGTTTATATGGTATTAATCAAAGCTTTTCACACATCTGGAGATAGATATATGGCAACCGTAAAAGAATCTATAGAAATTATTAAACGCGGTACCGTTGAGATGCTTTCTGAAGAAGAGTTAGTAGAGCGTTTAAAGCTTGGTAGGCCGTTGCGGATTAAAGCAGGTTTTGATCCTACAGCGCCGGATTTGCATTTAGGTCATACGGTGTTGTTAAACAAATTAAAACAGTTTCAAGACTTGGGGCATGAGGTGTTGTTTTTGATTGGTGATTTCACAGCCATGATCGGTGATCCAACAGGGCGCAATGTGGCGCGCAAACCGTTGACTAAAGATGCGGTTATAGAGAATGCGAAAACTTATAAGGAACAGGTTTTTAAAATTTTGGATCCGCAAAAAACACAGGTGATGTTTAACTCACAGTGGATGGGCGAAAAAAGTGCAGCGGATATGATTGGTTTGGCTTCAACTTATACGGTCGCTCGAATATTAGAACGCGATGATTTCCATAAGCGATACACCAGTGGGCAGCCGATAGCTGTGCATGAATTTCTCTATCCATTGATTCAAGGATATGACTCGGTGGCGATGCATGCCGATGTGGAGTTGGGTGGAACCGATCAGAAATTTAATTTATTGGTCGGCCGGGAGATGCAAAAAGCTTATGGGCAAAAATCTCAAATAGTGATCACGTTGCCATTGATAGAAGGGTTGGATGGTGTCAAGAAAATGTCCAAGTCCTTGGGAAATTATGTGGGCATTACAGATGCTCCAGACGACATGTTTGGCAAGCTGATGTCGATTTCTGATGAATTAATGTGGCGTTATTTAGATCTATTAAGTTTTCGTTCTTCGGCTGAAATTGATCAATGGAAAGAGGATGTGAAGAACGGGTTGAATCCTCGCGATATTAAAGTGAACTTTGCGAAGGAAATTGTTGAGCGCTTTTATGATCATGCTGCTGCAGAACAAGCATATGAACATTTTGTGGCTCGTTTTCGAGAAGGTGCAATGCCAGAAGATATGCCTGAATTTGAAATGCAATCTGTTCCTGAAGGATTGGTTGCTCCTGCGATATTGAAAGCTGCTCAATTGGTGTCGAGTACTTCTGATGGAATCCGCATGATCAACCAATCTGCTGTGCGTGTTGGCGGAGAAAAAATGGAGGATCCTGGGCTGCGTTTTCATGCCGGTGTTTATGTGTTTCAGGTAGGCAAACGTCGTTTTGCGAAAGTAACCATTAAGTGATTGAACAATGTCATTAAGGGCAGACCCAAGGTCTGCCCGTTTTATTTATGGAATGGATGTCTGCGTAATAAATTTGCATTGGTGATTACTGATATAGAGCTGATTGCCATTGCGATTTCAGCAATCAATGGATGCAATAACCCTAAACAAGCAATTGGAATGGCTAAGACGTTGTAACCGTAAGCCCAATAGAGGTTTTGTTTTATGGTTCTAAAAATCGCACGTGATAATTGAATTGCTGTCACGACTGCCAGTAGATCGCCTCTTACCAAAGTAATATCCGATGCTTCGATTGCAATATCAGTGCCTGTTCCTATAGCAATTCCCACATCTGCTTGTGTCAGGGCGGGTGCATCATTTATTCCGTCTCCAACCATAGCGATTAGGCCCTCGTTTTTTTGTAATTTTTGAATAGCCGTTACCTTTTGTGCGGGAAGCAGTTCTGCTAGTACTTTATTGATGCCTGCTTGTTTTGCGATGGCTTGTGCTGTTTGTTCGTTATCCCCCGTTAACATAACAGTTTGTATTCCCATGTTAGATAGTTGAGCAATAGTCTCCTTGGCTTCTTTTTTTACCGTATCGGCAAGACCAATTACCCCAATCGTTTGTTTTTCGGCGATCACTAATATGACGGTTTTGGCTTCGTCTTCTAAACGTTGGATTTGTTGCATCACGTTAGTATTCAGTTGCGGATCTAATTTTTTATTTCCAATTAAAATTTCTTTGTTATCGATAGATGCTTTTACTCCTTTGCTTATGATTGCTGTGAACTGTTGAGGGGGTGTTAGTGTGATGTTTTTATTTTGTGCTGCTCGTACAATTGCTTTTCCCAAAGGATGTTCTGAACCTATTTCCGTACTAGCTGCTAAACGCAAAATTTCTGTTGTTTCATGATTGGCTACATTGATGACGTCGGTGACTTCTAACTTACCGGTGGTTAACGTGCCTGTTTTATCAAATACTACGGTATGAATTTCTTTTATGGTTTGAATGGCAGATCCAGATCGAATCAAAATTCCGTTTTCGGCACCAATACCAGTTCCCACCATTAGTGCTGTCGGTGTGGCAAGTCCAAGCGCACAAGGACAAGCAATGACGAGTACTGCTACCGTTGCGACAATAGCTAATGAAATGTAACTGAGTTGTGGGTTCACCCAAGGCATCCATGTCTCTGCGTACACTAACATTTGATGTAATGGTTTAGGAAAGAGCAACCAGCCCAGAAGCGTTAAAGCGGCGATTATTAAAACGGCAGGGACGAAATAGTTCGTTACTTTGTCGGCGAAGGCTTGGATAGGAACTTTAGTGCTTTGACATTCCTCTACCATTTTTATGACTTGAGATAAGAACGTGCCTTGTCCAATTTTTGTTGCTTTTACTTGCAACAAACCTTGTTGATTGATTGTGGCTCCAATGACTTTATCGTCAATCGTTTTTGTGATGGGCATAGATTCTCCAGTAGCTAGAGATTCATCGATTGAACTTTTCCCTTGGACGATAACACCGTCAGTTGGAATTTTTTCTCCAGGGCGAATTAACATGATGTCACCAATTTTTACTTGGTTGAGTTCAACCTCTTTTTCTTGATGATCAACTAAGATGCGTGCTGTTTTTGCTCCCAATGCCAATAGTTTTTCAAGTGCTTGAGATGTGCGGCCTTGGGCTTTTTCTTCGATATATTTGCCCGTTAAATTGAATGCCATAATCATTGCTGCAATACCGGCATAATTAGCCATAGGGGTAAACAAACTGGCGATGCTCGTTAGGTATGCAATTAAAGCGCCCAAGGCAATTAACACATCCATGTTAGCTGATAGATGTAAGACGGATCGTAAAGCACTTTTTAAGGTGGGGTAGCCCGCTATTAATATGACTGGGATTGCCAAAATGATCATGCCAAGTTTGTAGGAGAAGTGCGTTGGCCAAGTCGTGTTAAACAACATGTTCAATAACATCCACAACATAATAGGTAGAGTAAAAAGCCAACTTAGAATGAGTCTTCTGCGTGCCGAAAGTGTTTCTATATTTACTTGTTGTTTTGATGTTTCAGTGATTGTCGTCGTACAGGATGCGCAATGCATGCCTGAATGATGAGAGGTAATTTTTTCCATGCTCTTCCATCCTTAGATTTAGATCCCCTAATGATGTCATTCTTTGAATTTTAAACACGATTTTCTTACGTGTTAGCAACAAATAAAGATGTCCGGTTTTAGAGCAAATAAACTGTCCGGTTTTGTTTTGCTGCGTCGGACATTTACGCGGCAACATTTTCTATCAATCGTCCGGCTCGGTCATAACAGACTAACCTCCTCGGACCGTGAT
>JAHJDF010000044.1 GCA_018812595.1 Gammaproteobacteria bacterium | reverse complement strand
TCGTTCTGTTTGTAATACTTAATTTTTGCGTCTTTAAGCGTTTGAGATATAAACAGTTGGTACTCCAAGACGCCCAATCCATTAGCGTCGCCTTTGGAGAACAATTTTCTCTGTGATTGAGGCAATGCGCTCACTTTTCCAGGCACCGCTTTATTCAAGGCCACTATCACAAAATCACCGTTATCTAAGCTCTTACTTTGCAAAGTAACGGATTGCTGTGTGCTAGGCGGCGCCATTTGAAAGACCATCCCCAACACGGTTGGGTTTAATGATCTATCACGAAGAGACACATTTTTTTTAACATTCCAACGCAGATTATTCTTTTGCATGACCGCTTCTGGAGACTCTCCTTTTTGCATCGCTGCAAGCAATTTAACCCCTAAATCAGCAGCCTTTTTATCTGCTGCATCTGTTTTCAAATGCGTCATGATTTGTGCTTCAACTTGGTCAAACGCTTTCACAGCAGAAGGACGATGCTTTTTGATACGCAAGACAATCACGCTGTTATTTCCTAAATTAATCGGATCGCTGTTGTTGTGTTGCATTAAAACATCTTCGCTAAAAGCCGCCTGTACAATCTGTGGGTTTTTGGTAAGCCCCTTATGCTCCCCTTCCTTTGTAAACAAATCAGTCGACTGAATGGTTAACGCTAACTTTTTCGCGGCCGTATTTAACGTATCCGGATCTTCATATGTCTGATTGGCCAACTCATCGTTTAAATTAGAAAATTGTTGCTCTGCTTGCTGTTGACGATATGCCTTTGAAACATTGTCTTTTACTTCAGCAAAAGGACGAATTTTTGAAGGCTTTTTTCCAAGTAATTTAATGATCTCAAACCCCTGTTGTGTCTGAATGACATTAGACACATCCCCTATATGTTTCAGATTAGGCAATACTGCGCTCACAGAATCATTCATCTCAGCGGCTGTCGCCCAAGGATATGAACTGTTTTGAACCATACCTGTAGCAAACTGCTGCGCGAATGTTTCAAACGATTTCCCTGCCTGAATTTCTTTCGCTATTGCATCAATCTTGGTTCGGGATTGATCAACCTCTTTTTGTGAAGCATGCATCGGCACAGGCACAAAAATATGGGCCAACTGCCATTGAGTCGGAATGGTATAAGTCGCGATGTTCGCCTTGTAATACTGTTGTAATTGCTGCTCTGTCGGATAGATTTTCTGCATCAACTGCGGCACGGATAATTCTAAATATTCAATACTCACAGCTTCCTTTGTATTAAACGCATCTTGATGCGCCTTGTAATAGTCCATCGCTTCTTTTTTTGAAACAGTGATTTGATTAAAGAAACGCTCGGCAGGAATCACAACATATCCCAAATCACGTTTCTGATTGACTAATTGAATGGCTCGATCCGTTTCAAAAGGCAATGCAAACTCCGAAGCAGCCATGCCAACTTTGAATTGATTGGTAATGATGGTTTGTCGTAACTGTTCGAAAAATTCTTCTTGGGAAAACAACATGCTGGTCAGCACTTGTTCAAACCGAGTACTAGAAAACATGCCATGCACTTGAAAAACAGGCATCGTTGCAATTGCGTTTTCCACTAAATCTGGACCTGCTCGAAAACCATTTTTAACGGTTGCTTGGCTTAGCACTAAATTCGAAACCAATGATTTCATTGCAACCTGTTTCAACAAACGGCTTTGTTTTTGTGAAAGATTGTAATTAGAGCCTAACTGAGCAGATTGTTGTCGACGCAGCCGGTTAAACATGCTCTCCAACATCTGTTGTGAAATTTTGACGCCGTTCACTTTCGCAACGACTTGTGATTGTGCATTGCTATAGAGATAAGAATGCACTCCCCATAAGGCAAACGTAATACAGACTGCAGAAACGATAATCCAAGCAATCCATCCCTGAGACTTTTCACGAATATTTTGCAACATATTGATATCCACTCAATTTGTATAAAAACGAAATATCCATAGATCATCGTTAGCAACGAGATCATTCAATTTTTCTAGAATTATTAAATGGCGGAGTGGACGGGATTCGAACCCGCGACCCCCGGCGTGACAGGCCAGTATTCTAACCAGCTGAACTACCACTCCGCTGTAAAAGAAAAAATTGATTAAAAAAAGTGGTGGGTGCTGTAGGGATTGAACCTACGACCCCCGCCTTGTAAGGGCGATGCTCTACCGCTGAGCTAAGCACCCACAGGGCGCGGGAGTCTACGTGATTAAGAAAAGATTGCTAGCGGTTTCCTTTACTTTTCGTTCATCTCTTCTTTGAAATTTTTGCCTGCTTTGAAAACAGGAATGTTGCTTGCGGCGATATCGAGTGTTGCGCCCGTGCGTGGATTACGGCCCTTACGAGCAGCTCTTCTAGAAATTTTAAATGTTCCGAAGCCAGCAATAGCAACGTCTGCACCTTCCTTGAGTGAATGTTTTACTCCGCCAATAATGGCTTGCAATGCTCGTTCTGCATCTGCTTTTGACAAGTTCGCTTCTTCTGCAATATGAGCAATTAATTCTGATTTATTCATAGATTTAGTCATAAGTTCCTCTCCAAAAATAGTTCATCCAATATGCACCCTATAAACTTTGTTTGAAATCATGAGGGTGTTTTCCTGATCTTTCATGCAATCACCATTGTGCGCAACGCATGAAGCGACGCTTTATACCAATCAGAAAAAACGACTGTCAAGCAAAGTTATAAGTAACAAAAGAATGTGAAGCGACAAACTATTCTTTTTCTTTGAGCGGTTTCTGTGGCTTTTTAACAAGTGCTAAGTCTAAAACATCTTGAATCCAACGCAGGGGATGAATGTGCAATTCATCTTTTACATTAGCAGGTATGTCTTTGAGATCTTTTTCATTTTTCACAGGAATGATGACATGACTAATACCACTTCTTCTGGCTGCCAATAGTTTTTCTTTCAAACCACCAATCGGCAATATTTCTCCTCGCAATGTAATTTCACCCGTCATCGCCACATCTGCTCGCACAGGTATTTTCGTCATGACAGAAACTAATGCAGTACACATGGCAACCCCTGCGCTAGGACCGTCTTTAGGAATAGCCCCTTCCGGCACATGAATATGCACATCGTGCTTTTTAAAGAAATCTGGCTTTAATCCATAATCGACCAAATGACTGCGCACAACAGTTGAAGCGGCTTGAATGGATTCTTGCATCACCTCACCAAGTTGACCTGTCACAATACTTTTTCCTTCTCCCGGTAAAACAGCGGCCTCAATGGTTAAGATTTCTCCACCGACCTCTGTCCATGCAAGTCCGGTGACTTGTCCTATTTGATCGTCACGACCAACCTCATCAAATTGATACTCTTCTACCCCTAAATATTTTTCCAGGTTATTTAGTGTCAACGTGACGCATTTAATGCTCTTATCAAACAGAATCTCTTTCACAACCTTCCGACAAATTTTTGCGATCTCTCGTTCAAGACCACGCACACCTGCTTCTCGCGTGTAATAACGAATGATTTGTCGAATCACCTCGTCTGAAAATTTAATTTCAGAACGTTTCAAACCGTTTTCTTTGAGCTGTTTAGGAATTAAATGATTCGTTGCGATACTGACTTTTTCTTCTTCTGTATAGCCAGATAAATGGATGGTTTCCATGCGATCAAGCAATGGCAAAGGAATATCGTATGTGTTCGCAGTCGTAATAAACATCACATCCGATAGATCGTAATCCACTTCTAAATAATGATCGTTGAACGTATTGTTTTGTTCGGGATCTAACACTTCAAGTAATGCGGATGCTGGATCGCCACGAAAATCCATAGACATTTTGTCCACTTCATCTAATAAAAATAGTGGATTTTTTACACCTGATTTAATGACGTTTTGAATAATCTTTCCTGGCAAAGCGCCAATATACGTTCTGCGATGCCCCCTGATTTCTGCTTCATCTCTCACCCCACCTAAAGAAATTCGAACAAATTTACGCCCCGTTGCATGCGCGATCGATTTGCCCAACGAAGTCTTTCCGACACCGGGTGCGCCCACCAAACACAAAATAGGGCCTTTTAATTTCTTCACACGATTCTGAACAGCCAAATATTCCAAGATACGTTCTTTCACTTTCTCTAAACCATCGTGCTCAGCATCCAAAATTTTTGCGGCTTTATCTAAATCATCATTAACCTTGCTTACCTTCTTCCACGGAACCGCTAATAAAGATTCAAGATAATTCCGTGACACGGTCGCTTCCGGAGCAAATGGCGACATCATGGATAGCTTTCTAATCTCCGCCTCTGCTTTTTCGCGCGCCTCATCAGACATGCCTGCTTTTTTCACTTTTTGTTTTAGCAGTTCTATATCGTCTGGGTATTCCTCCAACGTTCCCAACTCTTCACGAATCGCATCCATCTTTGTTCTTAAATAGTGCTCTCGTTGATGCTTCTCGATTTTTTTCTGAACTCTCGAAGTAATACTCTTTTCAATACGCAAGATATTGATTTCGTTTTCAATCAGTTGGATCAATAACTCCAAACGATTATCTAAACTGGCAAGTTCCAATAAACGCTGTTTGTCTTCCAATTTTAAAGAAACATTACCCGCAATGATGTCTGCTAAATGTTCAGCCTCATCCACATTAGAAATCGTGTTTAGAATTTCAGGGGGGATTTTTTTATTCAGTTTTACATACTGATGAAACAACGCATCGATCGATCTCGCACGCGCTTCAATGACAACCTCGTCGTCTCGCATTGTATCAACGGGCTGGATTTCTGCTTGAATGTAATTTTTATCGAAAGTCAGAGAAGTAACGATCACGCGCAACTGCGCTTCTACTAAGACTTTCACAGTGCCGTCTGGCAAGCGCAATAATTGCATCACTTTGGCTAACGTACCTGCTGAAAACAAATCAGCGTCCTTCGGATCGTCTATCTCTGCTTGCTTTTGTGCAATGAGGACAATGGCCGTATCCTTTTTTAAAGCAAGTTCTAAAGCTTGAATAGAGCTCGCTCGCCCTACAAACAAAGGCACGACCATCTTTGGAAAAATCACCACATCACGTAAAGGAATGACCGGATATTTTTCAATACCTTCTATCGTGTTTTGTTGTTTTTCATCCACTTCACTAGCAGTTTTCTTTGTTGTCGGCATATAGGTCCCCTTCATGAACATATGAGCATGATATATAGGAGTTAGTCTAAGGTATTTCAAGCGAATAGCATGGAAATGCTCGCATTATTTCCCTACACAGCAATGCATACGCGCCACGGTGATTACGATTTATGAACAAGCTCAGGAGGAGCTTTGTGTTTGATCACATTTTCACGAATAACCACTTTTTGAAGGTTTTTTTGATCCGGTAATTCAAACATTAAATCCAACAAAACATCTTCTAAGATCGACCGCAAACCTCTTGCCCCGGTTTTCCTCTGCATCGCCTTTTCAGCAATGGCTTGCAAGGCATCCTGCGTAAACTCCAATTCTACGTCTTCCATTGAAAATAATTTTTGATACTGCTTAATCAATGCATTTTTAGGTTCGACCAAAATCCTCATCAATGCCTCCGTATCAAGATCATCTAACACCGCAATAATCGGCAGCCTGCCAACAAACTCCGGAATAATTCCAAACTTGATGAGATCTTCCGTCTCCACTTGCTTGAAAAGCTTTCCTAATTTTGCTTTGTCATCCTGAGTATGTATCTGCGCATGAAAACCAATGCCGGATTTCTTTGAGCGTTCAATAATGATTCTGTCTAACCCATCAAACGCACCCCCACAAATGAAAAGAATATTGGAAGTGTCCACTTGTAAAAATTCTTGTTGCGGGTGTTTACGCCCTCCTTGCGGTGGCACAGAAGCAACGGTTCCTTCGATCAATTTCAACAATGCTTGCTGCACCCCTTCGCCAGACACATCGCGTGTAATGGAAGGGTTCTCCGACTTACGAGACACCTTGTCGATTTCATCGATGTAAATAATGCCTCTCTCTGCAAGCGCCGTATCAAAATCACATTTTTGCAATAATTTATGAATAACATTTTCAACATCTTCACCAACATACCCTGCTTCTGTGAGCGTCGTGGCATCTGCTATCGCAAACGGCACATGCAAAATACGAGCCAATGTTTGAGCCAACAACGTCTTGCCGCTGCCTGTCGGACCGATTAACAAGATATTGCTTTTATTAACCTCCACATCGGATTGCCAACGCGATTGCAACCTTTTGTAATGATTGTAGACAGCAACAGACAATGCTTTTTTTGCATAATTCTGACCAATCACATATTGATCCAGCGTTTTATAAATTTCTTTGGGGGTGGGTAACTGCTTTTCAAGTTCCTGTAACGCTGCAGATTGAGAAGATTGATGAACCATGTTGTCGCATAGCTGAATGCATTTATCGCAGATATATGCTCCTTTCCCTTCAATCAGCTTATCCACTTCTTTTTTCGACTTTCCACAAAAGGAGCAAGTTTTTTCTTGCACAGTTTTTTTATCGGCCATTCCATTATTCCTCTCGAAATATAATTGTATTTGTCTTTTTCCAATCGCAGAAACGCGACAAATCGCGTCTCCAAAAAATCAAAGAGACGCTATTGCGTCTCTACATTAAAAACCAATCACGAACCATCAGAAATTCACACTTCTTTCAGTGCCGAACGACTCTCCAACACATCATCCACCACACCGTACTGCTTAGACTCCAAAGCATTCATAAAGAAATCACGATCCGTATCTTTTTTAATAACGTCCATCGGTTGCTTCGTGTGTTTCGACAGAATCGAATTCAACTGATCTCTCACTTTTAAAATTTCTTTGGTATGGATTTCGATATCAGTGGCTTGCCCCTGATACCCACCTAGTGGCTGGTGAATCATGACGCGTGCATTTGGCAAGCAATATCGTTTGCCCGCTGCACCAGCAGCTAACAACACTGCCCCCATGCTAGCCGCTTGTCCGATACACGTTGTGCTCACATCGGGCTTAATAAATTGCATCGTGTCATAAATTGCGAGCCCCGCCGAAACCACTCCACCCGGAGAATTAATATAGAAATGAATATCTTTATCGGGATTATCTGATTCCAAAAACAACAACTGAGCAATCACAAGATTAGCCACGTGATCATCAACCTGGCCGACTAGAAAGATGACTCGCTCTTTCAACAAGCGCGAAAAAATATCGTACGACCTTTCTCCTCGCGCCGAATGTTCGATCACAATCGGAACTAAAGAATCCTCAATATAACTAGACATAAATCACCCCTGTAAAGCTTTGATAACTTCTTCATACGGTGCACTCGATGCCACAACAGTGGCCGTCGCCAACATTTTTTCAACCACTTGATTTTCGAGCGCCACAATTTCGAATTGAGCCAAACGTCTCTTGTCAGACAGATACCACTCAATCATTTGTTCTGGATTTTCATGCCCTTTTAGCATCTCTTTGACAATATCGCGCACACGTTCTTGATCCGCCTTAATGTCATTAACCTTCACGATTTCTCCAAGCAACAAACCCAAGGCAACACGTTGAACCGCTTGTTTCTCGAAATGTACTCGAGGAATTTCCGGAGCGTCTTTGCTCCCTGTCATCGATTTGAATCGTTCTTGCGCTTGTTGCTGCAGAAATTTAATTTCTTCTTCAATTAACGCTTTTGGAATATCAAAGGAATTCAGTTTCAACAATTCTTCAAGTACCGCCGCTTTATTCTTGGTTCTCACCGCATGTTCCATTTCATCTTCCATACGATGACGAACCACATCACGCAATTCTTTTAACCCCTCTTTAAAACCAAGTTTCTTAGCAAACTCATCGTCTAATTCTGGCAATTTCGATTCCAAAACCTCATGAACTTTGACCTTAAAGATCGCCTTTTTCCCTTCGAGCTCTTTATTGAAATACTCTTTTGGAAACGTCACTTTTAAATCAAATTCATCACCGGCTTTTTTACCAATTAAGCCTTCTTCAAAACCCGGAATCATTCGTTTACCGCCGATCTGAATGACTTGATGCTCTGCTTTTCCTCCCTCAAATGCTTTGTCACCAACAAAACCTTCAAAATCAATTTCAATTTCGTCTCCATCTTTCGACGCACGATCCACTCGTTCACTCTTTGCATGTGTCTTTTGCAAATTAGCAATCTGATCCTGAACATCTTCATCAGTCACTTCAGACGTCACTTGTTCAATCTTGACGCCGGTCAAATCATTGATTTGTTTGATCTCAGGATAATTTTCAAAAATAGCCACATACTCAAGCGGTTTGCCTTCTTCAAACACTTTAACATCAATATCTGGATAACCTGCTGGCTTCAATTTCTCTTGTTCTAATGCTTTTGTAAGCGTGGATTGGATCACTTCATGTAAGACTTCTCGTCGAACAGAATCTCCAAATCGTGTTTTTAATATTGAAAAAGGAATTTTTCCCGGTCGAAAACCATCTAATTTTGCAGTCTTTTGCATTTTTTCTAACTTGCTTTTCACTTCAGCATCAATTGTTTCTGCTGGCTCGCTAATCGTTAGTTGTCTGTTTAAACCGTCTTTCACTTCTACTTGCACTTGCATAATGATTTTCCTTTTTGATGTACCTGGTGCGAAAGGAGAGACTCGAACTCTCACGGGTTGCCCCACAGGAACCTAAATCCTGCGCGTCTACCAGTTCCGCCACTTTCGCTTTTTGATTAGTTACGGCAAACGATTGAGATCGTTTGAATTGCTGAGTTAACACCCTATCGAACATATTTGAGACGCAATAAGTTGCGTCTCCCCC
Source organism: Gammaproteobacteria bacterium (assembly GCA_018812595.1). GTDB lineage: Bacteria > Pseudomonadota > Gammaproteobacteria > UBA12402 > UBA12402 > JAHJDF01. Next base: position 16,025 of record JAHJDF010000044.1, on the reverse strand, counting down.
TACCTTCTCAAGTGGGCCGTGAGGGGATCGAACCCACGACCCGCTGATTAAGAGTCAGCTGCTCTACCAACTGAGCTAACGGCCCATTTGAGAAGACAGTGGGGTGAGCGATGGGACTTGAACCCACGACAACCGGAATCACAATCCGGGGCTCTACCGACTGAGCTACGCCCACCATAATCTGTAGATAAAAAAGACGCTGTAAATCGCGTCTCTACCATCATTACTCATTAAAGCGCGCCCGGCAGGATTCGAACCTGCTACCCTCGGCTTAGAAGGCCGATGCTCTATCCAAATGAGCTACGGGCGCCTAATCAATTTTGGTCGGGGTAGAGGGATTCGAACCCCCGACAGCCTGCTCCCAAAGCAGGTGCGCTACCAGACTGCGCTATACCCCGAAAAGGCGCGGATCATACTAGTGGCATATTTACGGGTCAATTTGTAAATCACAGCCCTACCACGTCCATTCGACGCTTCAATCACTTTATAAATCATGCAAAAATCCGCGCCTTTTTCACATTCACCTAAGGAGCAAAAGATGGTCGCAAACATTATCGATGGAAAAAAAATATCTGCTGAAATCAAACAATCCATTGCGAAAAAAATCGAGCAACGCATCAAGAAAGGACTCAAACGTCCAGGACTTGCTGTCGTCTTAGTCGGCGAAGATCCTGCTTCTCAAATATATGTCAAAAACAAACGAAAGGGTTGCGAACAAACCAATATCTATTCGATGGCGATTGATCTGCCTAAAGACACTACGCAAGAAGAATTGTTAAAGACCATCGAAGAACTCAACCAAAACGATGATGTCCACGGCATATTGGTGCAATTTCCACCACCACCTCACATCGATCGACAAGCAGTCATTGAAGCCATCAGCCCCTTAAAAGATGTTGATGGTTTTCATCCTTACAACCTCGGTCACTTAGCTCAAAAAGTCCCTCTCCTACGTCCATGCACGCCTTATGGGGTCATGAAAATGTTGAAGACAACGGGTGTTGATCTTGCGGGCAAAGACGTCACGATCGTGGGCGCTTCAACCGTCGTTGGATTACCGATGGCATTAGAAATGTTGCTAGAACATTGCACGCCTACCATTTGCCATCACAGCACAAAAGATCTCCCTGCCAAGGTAAGACAAGCCGATATTGTTGTTGCAGCCGCTGGCAAACCAGAGTTGGTCAAAGGGGAATGGATCAAAGAAGGTGCCATCGTGATTGATGTCGGTATTAATCGTTTGCCTGACGGTAAGTTGGTCGGCGATGTGGCGTTCGAGGAAGCGAAGAAACGCGCCAGCTGGATCACTCCAGTCCCTGGAGGTGTAGGCCCTATGACCATTGCTATCTTGTTATCAAACACACTAGAAGCGGCTGAATTGGCAGATTAGATTCCTATCTCTATAGTCATTCCCGCTTCGGTGTAAATCTATTCTCACTTGTCATTCCCGCGAAAGCGGGAATCCAGAAAATCAATTTAGTAACCTGGCTCCCCGCTTTCGCGGGGATGACGATTTACCATCTACGCACATAAGACGAGACGATCGGACGCCTTCGCGGGGATAACATTTATTTCCTACGCCAAGTTGTTTCCTTTCCACCATCCTCAATAACAACACCCATCTCATCTAATTGCGTTCTAATTGCATCCGCTCTTCCCCAATCTTTTTCCTGGCGCGCTTTATTTCTTTCTTCAATAAAAGCATTAATCGTTTGAACATCATTGTCTTCCTCGGTGACTTGATGTTGTAAAAACTGTTCTGGTTCATAGGCAAACAATCCCAAAACTTGGCCTAACCGTTTCAACAAAGCTGCATATTTCAAAGATTGCACTTGATCTGCATCACGCAATCGATTCACTTCTTTGGAAAGCTCAAACAACACCGCTAACGCCTTCGGTGTATTAAAATCATCATCCATCGCTGCAACAAAATCAGCCTCATAAACTGTCTCTTTTATATCCTCGTTAGCAACTCCAGAACGCAACGTTAAATAGAGACGAGACAAAGACTGTTCTGCCTCGATTAATGCCTGAGCGGAATAATTAAGCGGGCTTCGGTAATGGCTTGAGATCATAAAAAAGCGAATAACTTCAGGATGATATTTTTTTAAGACATCTCGAATGGTGAAAAAATTCCCTAGAGACTTCGACATCTTCTGTTTATTAATCTCCAAGTGCCCCGCATGCATCCAATAGTTTGCAAATTGCGCATCCGTTGCCGCCTCTGTCTGAGCAATTTCATTTTCATGATGCGGAAAAATAAGATCTTTTCCGCCCCCATGAATATCGATCCGATTCGCCAAGCAATTCATCGCCATAGCGGAACATTCAATGTGCCAACCAGGGCGCCCGTTTCCAAAGGGAGATTCCCAAGAAGGTTCTCCTGGTTTGGCGGATTTCCACAACACAAAATCCAGAGGATCTTTTTTATTTTCAGAAACTTCGATACGCGCACCCGCTCGCAGTTGATCTAATTTTCTATGAGACAAACACCCGTATTTTTCAAACTTTTTCACGGAATAAAGCACGTCTCCATTTTTCCCAATATAAGCAATCCCTTTACCTATAAGTTGTTCAATTAACTCAAACATTTGTTGTATAAATTCTGTCGCGCGGGGCTCCAGATCAGGATGCAAAAGTCCTAATGCATCAAAGTCCTCATGCATGGCTTGAATGTATCGGTCCGCAAGCACTCGAAAATCTTCTTTATTTTCATTCGCTCTTTTGATGATCTTGTCATCGATGTCCGTGATGTTGCGCACGTACTTCACTTGATAATTCAAAAACCGCAAATAACGAACCACGACATCAAAAGCGATCATTGCCCGAGCATGCCCTATATGACAGTAGTCATACACGGTCATCCCACACACATACAAATTCACTTTTCCTTCATGGATAGGCTTAAACGCCTCTTTCTTTCCCGTCAAACTATTATAAATATGCAACATAAAAATCCTCACCCTTCGTAAAAACTTCTTTGAATATAAACGAATTAAAAAACACCGTCATTCCCAGCTGCTTGCTGGAATCCAAATCGAAGTCATTCCCGCGTAAGCTAAGAATCCAGAAAATAGATTAACTGAATTTCCTCCGCAGCTAAGAATGACGAGACGCAAAAATAACAATAAAAGTTAAAGTAGTTTCCAAATCTGGATTTGGTTAGGCTAATGCTTATGAATACTTTAATTATTGCCGACTTACATCTTTCCGAAGAACAACCTGCAACGGCTGCATTGTTTTTTAGATTTCTCAAAGAACGCGCTCAAACAGCAGACGCGCTTTATATTCTCGGAGATCTTTTTGAAGTATGGATCGGTGACGATGATAGAGGATCTTTTAACCAACAAGTCATTCAAGCCTTAAAAGAAACTTCTAACAAAACCCCTATATTTTTCATGCCAGGCAATCGAGATTTTTTGATTGGAAAACGCTTCTGCAAACAAGCGGGTTGCCAACTCATCCCCGATCCTTATGTCACATCATGTTATGGAATTTCTGTGCTTTTTACTCATGGGGACCTCTTGTGCACTCAACACAAGTCTTATCAAAAGTTTCGAAAAAAAATGCACAATCCTTTTCGGCAAAAATTATTTCTGTTGTTACCGCTCAAAAAACGACGAGAGATCGCAAAACAATTTAGAGAAAAAAGCATGACTCTGACAGCGGCCATAGACCCCAACCTACTTGCCATTGATCAAGAAACTGTTGAGCTCTGGATGCAGAAATATCATGCCGCCTATCTCATTCACGGCCACATACACAAAGAAGGCGTCTATCAATCTCAAAACGGTACAAAAACTCGAATCGTTGTAGGCATGTGGAACGATGAAGGAAGCGTGTTAGAGCTCAGTAAAACTGAAGATGAAACAACTCTTAACTTTCAACTGGTACACTTCAAATGATCAAAAACACTCTGCGATTAATCTTCGTCTTATCCTTTTTCCATCTCTCTTTGGGATATGCCCTGACCTTTCACTTACCTTATCCATCGGACGCCGTTGTCGGGTCACAAAAAATCGTGCAAATCAAAAAAGGAGATACGTTCTATACTCTTGCGCGTCGCTATGAAGTGGGATTCGCCGAATTAGCAAAAGCGAATCCAAACATCAATCCTTATAAAGGATTGAAAATGAATCGCGCCATCGTCATACCAACGTCCTTCATTTTGCCTAATACGCCTCGACACGACATCGTCATCAATCTGCCTGAAATGAGGCTTTACTATTACCCCCCTGAAAAAAATACCGTCATTACGGAACCCATTTCCATTGGCCGCGCCGGTTGGGAAACACCGCTCATCGAAACAAAAGTAGTGGAAAAAGTTAAAGATCCCTACTGGGTCGTTCCGAATTCCATTTGGGATTACAGCGCTCAAAAAGGCATCTTCCTGCCAAGAGTTGTCGCTCCTGGGCCTGATAACCCTCTCGGTCATTACGCACTACGTTTGGGAGATTGGTCGATTCTCATTCATGGAACCAATCAACCTTTTCACATCGGCAAGCGCATTTCTTCCGGTTGCATCCGCATGTATCCCGAAGACATTGCGTATCTATATGAAAATATTGATGTTGCGACACCTGTTTCCATTGTGGATCAACCTTACAAAATCGGTTGGAAAAACAGCACGCTTTATTTGGAAGTGCATCCACCATTAGCAGAGTATCGAGGGGACAACTATGAAGAATGGGAATTGGTACGTTATCTGATTGCAAATGCCGCTCATTCCAATACCCGCATTAATTGGCAAACGGCACATAAAATCTTTACACAAAGAAGAGGGGTTCCTTATCCAATAGGAGAAGATATGTATTAAAAATCAATGAGATACGTCTAAAAATTAGCGTAAAATCAGTTCGTTGCTATACTTTCCTTTGTCTTCATCACCTACATAGAGGGCTTATGGATACCGTTCAAAAATTCTCGACATTTACCTCTTTTAATACCCATTCATTAAAACGCATTTTTCAAATATTGCTCCTTGGAACAACTTTCATCAGTTTCAATCTCTTCGCTTTTCAAACTTCTTCGGATAGCCAAAAAATCTTAAATCAAGCAAACGGGCTTAATCCTCAAGTACTGAATGTGGCTTTAAAAGCCTACCAACACGCAAGAAATATGGGGCTGGACAAGCAACAAATCTTAACCATTATCGATTATTCAAAACCTTCGTCTGACAAAAGACTTTGGGTTATTGATTTAAAGAAGGATCAGGTGGACTACAGCGTGCACGTCGCACACGGAAAAGATTCAGGCAATAACTATGCCCATTTCTTTTCCGACCAACCGAGAAGTCTCGCTTCTTGCATCGGTGTCATTGAGACCGGAGCTACTTATCAAGGCGAACATGGATATTCCTTGCGATTAAAAGGATTAGAAAAAGGATACAACGACACGATGTATTCCAGAGCAGTCGTGATGCATTCAGCCTGGTACGTAACACCTTCGTTCTTGCAAAAATACGGGCGCTTAGGACGAAGCTGGGGCTGTCCTGCATTAAATCCTCAGTCCTCAACCCCTATCATTAACACCATCAAAGACGGCACCATCATCGTTGCCTATTACCCAGATCAAAGCTGGCTAACACATTCCAAATTTCTAGCGTAAAACTCCGGCCATTCCCGAAAACCCTCGTCATTCCCGCGAAGGCTAAGAATCCAGTTATAAATATATATTTCTGGATCCTTAGCTTTTGAGGGGATGACGGTGGAGATTCTTTTTTTATTCCGTGAATGATTTGCGAGAACTTTCTGCCACAGGACGTCCGCCCGAAGAAAGAGTAGAGGCTGTATCCGTGAAGGTGGGTTCGATACTTTCGATAATGGATTCGTATTTGGTACGAAGTAGATCTAATTGATGATTTAGAAACGCGAGATAGGCTTGGTCCAAAGTCGCTGAACGCTCGGTAGATTGCGAAAACAATTGTTTGGCCTGTGCAAACCGTGCCTCAACCATTGCTGTTAACTCTTTTACCAACGGTTCTTCTTGTTCCAGGATCTGGTTGCGCACACGATCTTTTTGAACAATACCATCGGTTAGACTGCAACTTTTTTGCACTTGCTGTTCTACTATCGCGTTTGTTAAGGCCTCTTGTTCCTCGTGTAATTGATCCGTTAAAACATCTACTTGATCAAACAATTGACCTAATTCTCGACGCTTTAAAATGCAATCTAAGATAGAACTCGATTGAAACAATTCACCTAATTGATGGATATCAATCAAACGACCAATCTCAAAATAAATAAGCAACAATGCAGTCGTTCCAAATAGATATTGTTCTTGCTGTGGAAGCGCCTGTCCTTTCATAGAAGCAACATCCAGTTCTTTTACTTTCGGTTTAAAGGCAGAAGGAAAAATCTGTATCGGTAATTCAAAAACAATCGGAGCAATCAAAGCTCCATAAGCTGTGACTTTAATGCGATAAATATTTTTGCGCGTCGTGCCTTTGAGAGGACGCCCTTCTACAAGGCCCTGTTCTGATAATTCAATACCCACAGGCAATTGATCTTGTGTCTTAGGACTCACAAAGAAAGAAAGTGCATCACCCGAAGGATTCACAATGTATTGATTTAAGTTAATCCGCTTTAAATGTGCTTCTTCGTGTACGCGAATGACCGGAATAGGTTCGCGTAATTGGATGGAGGGGGTTTTATCCATAAATTACCTTCTTTTACCAGTCCGTTGCTTTAGCGCTTGTTCCTCTCGTTGGGAAGCTGTGGCTTCAAACGCATTATAAGGGTCTCTTCTCTTTGTCTCCGAATTCTGATCTAAAACATGATGCGATTGCACACCATGTGCTTTTAAGCCTTGGTATACAGCTTCTTTCAAAGGAGCCTTCCCTTTAACAAATACAATATCTGGTTGGCGACGAGTCCAAGCAAAAGTTTCAAGAAAACTTGTAACAGCATCAGTTTTAGGACCCAACTCGTAGATACCAATTTCACCTGTTTTTTTATCGATACTCAAAAGGGGCTTCCCTTCATTGGTGATCGTATAAGCCCCCGATTTACCTTTATCCACCCCTAGCTTTATAGACTCGTCTCCTAGACGAGATTCAAGAATGGTAATGGCATTAGCAACAGCAAGTGCCACTTCTTTACAGGCCTTTCCTGCACCATTTTGCACAATCATCAACGGCTCGAGAGGACGTTCTTCCTCTATCGGCTCCTGAGAAACTGTTTTCTTTTGTTGCTGCGAACTGCTTAAACCCAACTGTTTGCTTGTTTGTTTAAAAAGTTCGCCTATTCCTAACAATTGCACCGAAAGCATCGCTTGTTTTTCTGCTATCCCTTGCGTTTCTGTAACTTGCCGAAGCATTTCCAGTACTTGTTCCGCGAGTTCTTGTGGTAACTCCCCTGCGTTATAACGTGCAATCAACCATTTCCGCGCACGCCTTCCTCCTTCCATGGGAGCCGATTCAAGCAACTGTTGAATGGTTGCAACCTGCTGTACACCACCTTGCGATCCACCAGTACCTTCCTCAAACATAACGCCGCCCCCTATTCTTCCTCTCCTGCCGTTTCATCCGCTTTTGCAGAGGAGACCGGCGGTTTAGATATTTTTTTTGTTGCTTGCAACACTTGATCAAAGATCCAGTGATTCACTCCGCTCAAGTAAGTATTGAACTGAGATTTTTCAGCCCAAGAAGATTTATCCAGATTAGTACTCGCAACCAGAAACACCACAAACAAAGCAATCAAAAGTCCGCGCCAAAAACCAAATAGGCCGCCCAACAAGCGATCGGTAAATCCAACTCCTCCACCTGCATTTTGAGTCACAGAAGAAATAAGGTGATTAAAAAGCGCGCCGATGACTAGTGTCACCAAAAACAGCAAAACAAAACTAAAGATTGCAGCAATGGCATAAGTCTTAAAAAATTGATTGAAATACAGCGCAACACTACTAGACGCAAAGATAGAAATCAGAAAAGCGGCCAACCATGTTAGCAACGCAATGACTTCATACAAAAAACCTCTCAACAAACCGAAGATCGTTGAGAGGCATGCAATACCAATAAGTAGATAATCGAACCAATTAAATTGAGCCAAGCTCATGCAAAAGCCCTCTTAAAAATTAACTCAGTTTTGAAGCATCAAACTTCACCACAATACCTTTGATTTTGGCGGCTGTTTGTAATTTGTCTTGCAGCACTTTTGCTTTTTCCATCGTCACAGCAGGCCCGACATAGACCCGTGTAATCACTTCATTATTAACTTTTGTAGGATAGCCAAAAGCGGTAAAGCCTTTTTTTCTTAACTGTGCAATCAATACTTTCGCATGATCCTGTCCAGAAAAACTGCCCACTTGAACAATCCATGCTTGATTGGCTGCTTTAGCAATCGCTAATCGCTTGCTAGACGATGCATGAGAAAACGTTTTTTTTGTAGCCGTCGTTTTCACCAAATGCGCTTTATGGAATTGCCATTTCTTCAACGAAGTCGTCAAAGGTTTCGTCGTTGGTTCAGTTTGAGAAGGGGTGCGCGCCAAAGGCGTTGTAGCAGCCGAAGCATTGCTATCTGACGCTTGTGGTTGAACGTTTTGCGGTTGCGTTGTTGGCGCAGGATTAACTGTCTCCGGAGATAAAGACGAAGCGTTGTTATTGTCTGAAGCGCCTTGATCCGGCACAACAATTCCCTGTGAAACGTTCGACTGACCGGTTGTTGCTTGATCAGAAACTGCTGAATTATTTGTTGCAGCTGTTTGATCAGAGGAAGCCGTTGTTTGTTGATCCGGTTGCTGCTCTTGCATCGCTCCCGATTGATTCGCCACAGGAGGATTTGAAGTCATCGAAGATTGATCCGAAGCTTGATCCGAAGATTGATCCATCGCAGCAGCAGTATCATCGCTCGGGGTTACGACTTGAGGTTGCGTGGTCGCATTGACTTGAGGAACTGTAGGAGTTTCAGGTTGTTCCTGAAGAGAAGCGGTATTCATAGCACGATGTTTTGAGAACAACATCGGAACAAAAATGACAATCAACGCCACAATCACAATGGCGCCAATTATTCGGTGTTTCAATTTAATATCCATACGCTTAGTCCTTTCTGGTGGTATTAAAAAACGGGATGTGATTGTTGCATACAACTATCAAAAATAACAAATCAACTGCTATAAACCTGGTGATTTTTGACAAGCATTTATTGCTTTCTTAACGTGGAGACGCGATTCATCGCGTCTCTTCTATAGGGAAAAGCAGCAACTACGTGAAAAGATCCAAATACAACGACCCAATCGCCGGATGTTGCTTGTTTAAAAGCGGCGTCAATAGCCTTCATTGGGTTTTCGTAACAATGCGTTTTTTCAATAGAACAAGCTTTCAAAGCACTTTGAATCTGTTCGCAATTCGCTCCTCGAGGTTTTGGCAAACTGGTTAAAAACCATTCATCGAACGTACCCTTAAAGATCTGTAACGCCCCTGCAATATCCTTATCTTGCATCATTCCAACGACTGCATATTTCTTCCCTGAGACAGCACGCGCTTTCAAATAATGCAATAAAAACGGCGTAGCAGAAGGATTGTGCGCAACATCTAATAACACATTTACTCCCTGCACTTCTATCCAAGTACAACGCCCAAATATCTTTACCCGTTCCAATCCTCGTTCAATCTCAATACGAGCAACTGGCAATCGCTCTTGCAAAACATCTATCGCCATCAAAGCCGTCGATGCATTCTGCAAAAGCACCTTTGGCATTGGTAAATGATCTAAACGAGTACGCGTTGAATGCCAACTCCACTCTGCATTCAAAGCTTCGTATTGAAAATTACGCCCTTGCATTAAAAGCGGCGCTTTCAAAGCATCTGCTTTTGAAAATAAAACATCAGGAATTTCTTCCTCCCCAACGATCACCGGCTTTCCCTTTCGCATAATGCCCGCTTTCTCTACAGCTATTTGCTCCAAGGTATCGCCTAATACATCACAATGATCCCAACCTACTTGAGTAATCACCGCCACATCCGGATCTATCAAATTAACTGTATCCAGCCGCCCCCCAACACCTACTTCTAACAACCAAACATCCAAATCCGATTGTTTAAAAAGCAGGAAAGCGACCAACGTTGCAAACTGAAAATAATTCAGCGACTCATCTTTTCGACATTCATCAATCGCCTGAAAAGCTTCAACAATTTTGGAATCTTCTACAGGCTTGTCGTTAATTTTGATGCGTTCATTAAAGGAAAATAAATGAGGAGAGGTGTAAGCGCCGACACGATAATTGGAAGCGTTATAGATACTTTCCAACACAGCCACCACAGAACCTTTTCCATTGGTTCCGCCGACAGTAATTACCGTTGAATGATCGGGGAATAAATGAAGTTGCTGCGCAATCTTTTGTGCACGAAAAAAAGCATCATCAGGAACACGAACGATTCTTAAGCTTTCTAGCCAATGCAACCAGCCGTCAAGACTGTCGTACCGCATCTTCGCCTTCCTGTAATTCAGGATCTGTTGGAACAGCACAATTCATAAGCTTAGCGATCAACCCGGCCACCTTGGAACGCATCGCTCGTCGGTCCACAATCAGGTCAATCGCGCCGTGTTCCAACAAAAACTCACTACGTTGAAACCCTTCTGGCAATGTTTGACGAATCGTCTGCTCAATCACGCGAGGGCCTGAAAAACCAATTAACGCTTTAGGCTCCGCAATAATAATGTCACCCAATGTAGCCAAACTGGCAGAAACACCGCCCATCGTTGGATTCGTTAAGACTGAAATATAAGGTAACCCTGCCTCTGAAAATCGCGCCAACGCCGCGCTCGTTTTTGCCATTTGAAACAAGGAAATAAGAGCTTCTTGCATGCGCGCGCCGCCGCTCGCAGAAAAACAAATCAAAGGAAGACGCTTGGCAAGCGCTGCGTTGACTGCTTGCACAAATTTTTCGCCGACCACAGCCCCCATTGAACCGCCGATAAATTTGTATTCGAACGCACAAGCAACAACAGGCATTTTCTTCAAAGCCCCTTCAAACACCACCAATGCATCTTTCTCATGCGTTATTTTCTGTGCATCGTGTAAACGGTCTTTGTATTTCTTTCGATCACGAAATTTTAATACATCCACAGGCGTCACTTGCGCTGCGATTTCCGCGGTAGAGCTCTTATCTAAAAAATCCAATAATCGACTTCTTGCACTCAAATACATATGAAAACCACACTTAGGACAAACGTGCTCATTCTTATCGAGATCTGCCCGATACAAAATAGACTGACAATTTTCGCATTTGCTCCATATCCCTTCAGGAATATCTTTTTTCTGATCTTTTGAACGAACAGAAGGCAACAATCGACTCAACCAGTTCATAAAATATTTTCCTGCTATGATTTGAAGGCGCGCGAGTATACGTTCTTTGTTAGGAAACCCAAAAAATGCAAAACAACCTCATTCAACAAAATTTCATCGTCCCAGCAAAATACAAAGGGAAACGTATTGATGCCACACTCGCGACATTGTTGCCGCATTATTCCCGCACACTGATCAAAGAATGGATTGAAACCGGTCAAATCACGATCGATTGGAAAATAAAAAAACCGAAAGATAAAGTCACAGGAAATGAGCACGTCTGTCTCGAAGCGACATTAACAGAAAACACATCCGATCAACCTGAAGACATTCCTCTCGACATCGTTTACGAAGACGATGACTTATTGGTCATCAACAAACCCGTTGGTTTGGTCGTGCATCCCGGAGCTGGGAACCGTCAAGGCACGTTACTGAACGCTTTGTTACATCACTGTCCCACTTTAACAACGCTGCCTCGCGCAGGCATTGTGCATCGCCTCGACAAAGACACGAGTGGGTTATTGATCATCGCGAAAAATCTCAAGACACATACAGCCCTCGTCGATCAACTGCAAAAACGAAAAATATCTCGCGAATACGAGGCGATCGTGTACGGAACATTTACAGGCGGAGGCACGATTGATGCACCGATTGGTCGAGACCCACACCATCGAACACGCATGGCAATTACAGATAAAGGGAAACCGGCCATCACGCACTATCGCATCATCGAACATTTTTCTTCACACACGCACATTGCTGTTCGACTCGAAACTGGCAGAACTCATCAAATTCGCGTGCACATGACTTCCTTGCACCATCCGTTAGTGGGAGATATGACGTACGGCAATAAAACACGATTGCCCAAACAAGCCTCTGAAGAATGCACGCGTGTTTTACGAGGAATGAAACGACAAGCCTTGCATGCAAGGCGTTTGAAACTGACGCACCCCACAACAAAAGAATCTATTGAGTTTGAATCAAGTTTGCCAGAAGACATGCAAACGCTATTACGCGTCTTGCGAGAAAACAAAACTCCAGTTCCTCGTCATTCCCGCTTCGCTGTGAACCCAGCTCAACGTCATCCCCGCGAAAGCGGGGATCAAGAAAAAACTATCGAGCACGAAAACCCCGCTACCGTTAAAAATAACGACAAAAAACAACAAGGAGAGTCATCGTGAAATTCATCCTGCCCACATGGCCCGCCGCAAAACACGTGCACGCACTCACCACCACGAGAGAAGGCGGCGTCAGTCAACCGCCGTACGATTCATTGAATGTGGGAATACACGTGGAAGACGATCTCAATGCAGTGCAACAAAATCGTTCCTTAATCACACAACATGCCGAATTGCCTTCTGAACCGGTATGGCTCACGCAATTAAACGAAAATAAAGTTGTTCAAGCAGACGCACCTGAAACGCGAGAAGCCGATGGAGCTTATACAAATAAATCTCGCATCGTGTGCTGCATCATGACAGCAGATTGCTTGCCTGTTTTTATTTGCGACCAAGAAGGCACAGAAATCGCAGTACTGCATGGAGGATGGCACGGTTTAGCCTCTGGGGTAATCGCAAATGGCTTGCAATTTTTTCATGCAAAAAAACAAGAATTATTGGTGTGGTTAGGGCCAACCATCAGCCAGAAACATTTCGAAGTAGGTGAAGAAGTGCGAGATTGTTTTTTAAAGCTTGATTCTAAATTGCACACGGAGTTTCAACCGTCAAAACCCGGTCATTTTTTTGCAGATTTGTCAGGGATTGCCACACATTTACTCTATGAAGAAGGCATCACTCAAGTATTTGATTCCAAGCAATGCACCTACGCTCATCCGGAACTTTTCTATTCCTACCGCAAAGACGGAATAACCGGCCGCATAGCTAATTTGTTGTGGTTGGGGTAACCCCTAAATCATCTTAGATGATGCGATTTATCGCGTCTCAAAAGTCAACAACCAATCAACTATGCTCAAACAATGAATGACCTTCTTATCTACATGAATTGTCTCAGTATCATTTAAAGTAATGATGAAACTTTCTGAAAGCTTCAATTCATCCATCGCTTGCACTAAAGCACGGATCTCCCTCTCCCGAGTTTTTTCCTGATTTAAGTGCTCTGCCACTTGAATCAAATGCGTTACTTTCTTTCCTTTTCGCACACAAAAATCAACCTCAAAATCATCCTTAGTCTTGTAGTAATAAATCGTGCCTTGTGGATACATACGACGGCGTAACGCTAAGAAAACAATATTCTCCAAATACTTTCCCGTATTGTTTGAAAATTGAAAACCGATAATTTCCATCATCCCTGTATCGATAACATAAGCCTTTTTTGCAGAGACGGTTTGATCGGCTGTAGAAAAAGAATATTTACCGATCGTAAAGATCAGGTAAGCATTTTCCAAAAAGTGAATGTAATTTTTGATGGTATTGAGACTGCCAAGATGCAAACTGTTTTTTAATTTCGTATAGGAAATCAATCCTCCCGGATTACTGAGAAGCCAAAGCGATAACTCTCTAATGGCTTTAATCGCCTTGATGTCATACCGCACGATCACATCTTTATACAAAACGTTTTCGTAAATGCTTCTGATGATTAAAGGATTTTTATATTGCAGATATTCAGGAATACCGCCTTGTGCACAAAATTGATTAAAGGCTTTTTTTAATAAGCCCCTTTCTTTTGTAAGCCTCGGCTCGCTCCGTTCCGTTTTATTTTGAGTCATTGCTAAATATTCCTGAAAAGAGAAAGGCAACAACTCAATAGCGACATGACGCCCGGTAAGTTTTGTACTTAATTCACTGCTCAATAAATCCGCACTGGACCCGCTGATAATAAATTTATAACCGCTTTTATACATACGGCGAACATACGTCTCCCATTTTGGAATCACTTGTATCTCATCAAACGCAAAGACTCTTCGCTCGCCAAAAAGTTCGAGAAAAATTTCATAAAGAAGATTGAAATCGTCCACTTGGAAATCCAATAAACGTTCATCTTCAAAATCCAGATAATAAACCTTCCCTTCAAAAGCCTGCTGAATCACTTGCTGCATGAGAGTCGATTTACCACAACGGCGCAAACCCGTAATAGCAACCACATGAGGAAGGGGCATCACCTTCAGCACCTGATCTAATTTTTCACGTTCAATCCCCAAAGAAAATGATTTCAATTCACGAGCTTGTTCTTGAACAATTTCTTTCAATAACTTTCTATCCATGGCCTCTCTCTTTTTGCTGTCATTTGTAGTGACAGTATATTACGCATATTATGTCAATGCAAATGACAATGCAAAAGAAACGATGCTAAACAAAAATCGAGTGGTTCAAGCTCTGACTGTTCGTCGGGTCTTGGATTTGCGGGTCGGCACTTAAGAATCGTCCGAGCACCGGATCGTACACTCGCCCGTTCATGTGGATCAGGTTTACAGCTTCTAAGGTTTCGTGGCCCGTGAATCCTTCGTGCGTAATCGGATTAATTACAAAGGTAACTTTTATTTGCTAACAATTATTAACTGTTTATTACTCAAGTTCTTTCAAAACAAAACTCACCTCATGAAATGGAATTTGATAAATATTTTTAGAACGATGGCCAACAAGAGAAACATAATCAAATGGCGGATATACCCCATATCCGCCGCTTTTACATTTCGATAAAAACCCTGAAAAAATTAACGGTAAATCATCATTTGAAATATTTTTGTATTGAGAAACAACATCTCGAATATTTTTTTTATCTGTAAAATCTATTTCACAACATAAAAGAAACCTCGGGAAATGGCCTGTTAATACTATTTTTTCTAACCCACGCTTTGGATAATAATGATAGTTAGCTAATAAAATATCTCGGCCAAATAATTCCCTACCAATTAGTAATTCCCAATTAAGCTCCAACCAATCATCAATGATATATGGGTCATCATCCCAATTATGTGTTTGTATTAATAAATCCACTTTATCCCAGGAGTGAATCAAAAATTCTCGAAATTTTTTTAACTGTTCCAGTAAACGTGCACTAGTAATTTCTTTATTCATAAACTCACCTTTGATTAATAAAAATACTTTCTTTTGTTTAAAGGACCATCATAGTTATCACGATTAACATCCACATGGTTAGGCTCTCTATATCTTCCAAAATCTATTGGATCAATATGATAAGATCTTCCTGTATACGGGTTTACATATCCACCTTCACCATTAACAGGATTATTGCCTCGCATTTCATAACCTTTTGCACGAAACATCTGATCAATTTCTCCTGCATTTTTTCCTTTAAAAGGATTCCCTAATCCCTTTTCATTATTAAAGGCTTCAATAGTCGATTCATCTCCAGCTTCTCCAATACCAAAAACCAGCCCCAAAGAACCGAGAGCGTGTCCGTATCTGTACATCACTGAATTCTTATCAATCCCTTCTGTAATCCCTGTTGCTTCTCTTAAATGTTCTCCTGCGTCTATCGTTAATGCATCTCCCATACCCGCCATAAAATTTTCAAGGTCATGCGCAACGCTGTTAAACATCTCCGCATAGGCTGCTGTCTTCGCTCCGTTCATGAAACTTCCTCCGGTCGCGCTGGCTACGGTTCCTCCTACGATTCCTGCGGCTATCGTGCGTTCCGCTACTACGCTCGTTTTTGAGAAGTCTGTTCCTATCTCGTTTAACGGCGTCGCTTCTGCGGCTGCGGCGCTTAAGAATCCGTCTGCGAAGTTCCCTCCTTCTGCCGCTTGTATCCCTCCTCCCACT
>JAHJDF010000043.1 GCA_018812595.1 Gammaproteobacteria bacterium | reverse complement strand
TGCTCTTAGGAGAAGATCCATTAAATTTTGAGCTTATCGTGCAAGTGGTATCCCGATTGTCTAAAGATGAATTAGAGACTCTCTTTACTGATCCAACCATTCCTACAGATCGGCAGAGGAAACTGCTTGAATTACTATTGAGCGCTGACAAGCTGTCAAAATCTACCAGATACTTTTTATTGCAATGGATGGCGACTGAGGGAGTGGTTTACAGCGACCAAATACCCGAAGGAAGGACGCCAGACGATGCTGCAGCGTTGCATGAAGAAGCATTATCTTTACGTCTGCAGAGGCTGCGGGAGATGGCTGCCGGCGTGTGTAAGCAGTTACCAGAGTTTATTTTTTATTGTGCTTATGTAGAGGCTCAAGAGCCTAGTAATTCTTCTGAGAAGTCTGTTGTTTCACCTGCCCCTCGTTACTCTTCGTTGATGGAGAAAATAGAAAAATCATCAGGTTTACTTGGCGCAGATTTATCAAAACGTTTTCCTGTCGGTGGTGAGTTTCCTCAACCGGTTGGAGAAAAGGTAGGGTCTTTAGATGCTTTGGAAGAAGCGTTGTCAGACTTATCTAAACTTGTTTCCGATGTTTCTGAAATTGAAGGTCCTATTACCGGTTACCCAACACCTTCATCTTTTTGTGAGTCACCTATTGCCGGTGTTAATCCATTAGGAGATAGCACTGTTCGAAGGAGTAAAGAATTAAGCGTATATGTTGCACAAACACAGGCTTTCTTTAACGGCATGTTCAAAGATGCTCGCCAGAAAGAACTTGCTGAAATTATTACCGCATATTTCGAACAATTGGGAGCAGATGCAGAAAGAGCGCATGCATTTTTAGAAACTGCTTTGAAAGCTCCAAAATTTTTCGATGAACTGAACGGAGGCAAGAGATTTTCGGACACTCTGTCTAATATGAAAAATAGGCCTGGAAAAGGTTGGTCTTCTGCTGATCTATTTGGCATTGCTGTTTTGAAATTATTAGAGCGAAGTGATGCGGATCGAGCGTTGCTACTCTCGGTTTTCTCGACAATGAAAAACCCCGCTTTTAAAGAGATGCTCGTACGCTGTGTTGTTAAATGGATGAAATATAGTCAGAACACAGATCCATTTCTTACAGATCCTAATTTCGTCTCTTTTCTCTTAACTGACCATTACAAGAAATGGCCGATTAAAAATTGGAAAAGTTATGCGCTCTTTTTACGAGTATTGCAGAGTGCAGGAAATTTAAAGCCGCATGTTGATTTAGTGGAAGTTGTAAAAAGCGCGAAATTTGAGGGTGTGTTTGAAAACAAAGAAATGCATATGCGCACGTTATTGTGGATGTTGTATCACACGAAGGAATATCGCATTACGGAGCAAGAGTTGGCTGAAATTGTTAAATACATGAAGAGTCATCCAAAAAAGTTAGAAACAGTTTTAGGGCAGGACGCATGCTGGATGAGTGTTCTATACGATGTGTTTTTACTGCGTTCACCGCAACAAGATTCTTTGAATGATTCATATTTCTTGGGAAGTTTGATTGCAAATGGCGCAGTCAAATTCAAAAAGTTAATGGAATGGGTGAATAATGCGTCTGGTAAAGAAATGAGTCGTCGCTTTTTTATGATGACTGGTCTTACGAACCCAAGTGCTTATGACCGCGTGTTAAAAAAAGTTCCGAATGTTGCAGATATTCCAAATCTTCATTTGGATGCGGATCAGCGTCGAATAGTGGATGAGAAGATCGTTTTATTCCTTTTTCCTGAAAAAAAACGAAACAAATTAGAGCAACGTTGGAAAAATGAACGTCGAAAGCCAGCTGAAACTCGTCAAGATATAAAAGATTCAGAATTGCGCAAATTGCAGCGCAGAGTACGCCGCAGAAATAGGGCGTTGCTTGAAGAAGTTGCTAGAAGAGAAGGCATGCCAGCAGCGATTGAGTTGTTTCTGAAGGGATTCTATTTTCCGTGGTTTAAAGACGAAGACATGGGGGTGGCCGTTGGAACGATGCCTTTGGAAGCGAGTGTCTTTTTATCTTGGATGAGACGAGCTAATCGGTATGTGCGAAATAATGGGTTTGAATATGAGGATGTGTGTAGCGAAGGAGAAGGCCTATTGAGAGGTTTTGGAGGGCTTTTCTTAGGGCTGCGTTCTGGATTCAGTAGCTTTCTTGCTGATAGAAGAATTCGTAAAAATCCATATAAAGAAGAGCTGCCACTTTATGATGAGACGAGAATTTTTTCTTCTAAAGAGCGCAAGGGTTTCAAGAGAGTGTTATTTATAGGTGAGGTGTTGACTTTGTCTGAAAAGTTCTCGCAGAAAGATATGTTATTTCAAATGGGCGAGGTATGTTCGGTTAACGCCGTCCCAATTTTATTTGATGAAATAGGACAAGAAGCTCAGAGCCAGCCACAGAGCAAAAAGCTTAAGAAATTCACATTATTTTCTTTTGTCTGGGGGACTGCTAAGAGCGTGCTGGGTAATGCTTCGACCACCTCTTCTTATTATTCTCGATGTTCAAAACCTTAAAATCGTAGACCATTTTATTCGAGACACGATGAATCGTGTCTCAACGTTTTTTTATTCTGGTTATGTCCACAGAAACGGGCGCCTATTTTTTGGATCCCCTCTTTAGTGGAGAGGACGAGAACCCAGGATGACGGAAAGAATCCAGTTGAAATTGCATGTATAATCGCGCTCTTTTTTTGAATGGGAATTACATACATGTCTCAGGATCAATGCTTATCTTCTGATGATTTAGATAATGTCGAGCAACCGCGTTCTCGCGGGGTTTATTTGCTTCCACACCTTTTCACAACCGCTGCTTTGTTTGCAGGTTTCTATGCAGTGATCGCTGCGATGAAAGGGTTGTTTACCGTTGCTCCGGTCGCGATTTTTATTGCCATGCTTTGTGATTCTTTAGACGGCCGTGTAGCGCGTTTAACCAATACGCAAAGTGCGTTTGGTGCGGAATACGACAGCTTGTCTGATTTGGTTGCTTTTGGTGTCGCGCCAGCGATGTATGTCTATTGTTGGGGACTGTATCAATTAGGCAAATTAGGTTGGTTGGCTGCGTTTTTCTATGTTGCTGCGACTGCATTACGTTTGGCTCGATTCAATGCGCAGGTCGGTACTCCTTCCGCTAGCAAGCGTTATTTTCAAGGCTTAGCCTGCACATCTGCTGCGGGTTTTATGGCGTCGACTTTATGGGTGATTAATCTTTATCAACTCGACAATATCTGGTTTGTCATTGCAATGGGTGTTGTGACGGTCATGACGGCTATTTTGATGGTCAGTAATATTTTGTATCGCAGCTTTAAAGACATTGACCTAAAAAACAAAGTGTCGTTTTTCTTTGTCTTCATTGTGATCGTGTTATTCATCGGAATCGCGTTAGATCCACCACATGTGTTGTTTGCGCTTGCATTCCTTTATGCAATTTCTGGTCCTGTTTCTGCACTCAGAAGATTGTTCAAAAAATCATGAGATTTTTTTAATTGTCCAGCAGCTAACAGTTCTTGGTTTTCTAAATCTTGGATTGACTGATTGTCGTCATCCCCGCGAAAGCATGTGATCGTCATTCCCGCGAAAGCATGTGATCGTCATCCCCGCGAAAGCGGGGATCCAGAATTCATATATCTCCTGGATTTCCGCCTACGCGGGAATGACGGAGAAGTGGATTTCCGCCTACGCGGGAATGACGGAGAAGTGGATTTCCGCCTACGCGGGAATGACGGAGAAGTGGATTTCCGCCTACGCGGGAATGACGATGGAGTGGATTTCCGCTTTCGCGGGAATGACAAGATTAAGACTCAAATCTTACGATGGTTCCTGTGGCGGTTTTATTAGAATATCGAATATGAATGACAGCATTCCCGCCTATTTTTCCTGCACAAGCTTTCATGATGTCTTCGATATTAGCTTCCTGGCGTTTTGTTCCAACCAAGTTGTATCGATTGATCGAGAGCATTCCGAGGACTTGATATTTTTTGTTAAGTTTAGAGGCTTTTGTTAATTCGACGGATTCAGGAATAACTGGTGCATAAGCGGTACAAGTTTTTTTCTCAATGTGTTTTCCTGCGACAAAATCTTCAGTATGTTGTGCTACATTAGTTGTGGATGAACAGGCAGATAAAAGTAAGGAAAGAAAGACAATACATGGAAGTCGCTTGTTTGATTGCATCGTGTAAATCCTCATGATTTAAATCAATCCTTGATTGAAGAAATCGTAGGGTAAGTTTTTTTTAAGGGCAAGGCTATCCATGGCAGAGAATAAACAGAAGATCGCTGAATCAGTATTGTTAGAACCCTCTCAATTAACTCTCGAAACTTTAGCTCCCATTTTTCATGAGATTCATACGCGCCCAATCGATTGGGGCGATCTTTATTTGCAATCCATTCAAACTGAATCTTGGATATTAGAAGACAGCATTATCAAACATGCTTCTTTTCGTCATGAAAAAGGATTTGGGTTGAGGGTCATTGCGGGCGAAAAGATAGGGTTTGCTTATTCGGAAGCCGTCAATTTGCCAGAAATCAAAAGAACCGCTCGTTTTGTAAAAGCGATTGCCGACCAGGGTGTGAGTGTTGCTCCTAAAATGCTCGATGCACGACGCGTACCAAAAGAACCTTTGTATTCTGCATCCCATCCTTTTCAAATGTTTGCAGCTTCTGAAAAACAAGATGTTTTAAGAGAGGTGGATCGTGTCGCTCGCCAAGAAGATCCTCGAGTGAAACAAGTGATTGCTTCTTTAGCGGGGAGCTATGAAGTGGTGTTGGTGCTTGGGAGTGATGGAAGTTTCGCATGTGATGTTCGACCTTTAGTCCGTTTGAATGTCACCGTTTTTGTGGAAGATGGCGATCGACGTGAACAAAGCAATGTGGGAGGTGGTGGTCGATATGATTATTCGACTCTTTTGAAACAAGATTGTGTTTCGCGATTTTCTAAAGAAGCTGTGCGTCAAGCGCTTGTCAATTTAAATGCTGTCGAAGCGCCCGCTGGACAGTTTCCTGTGGTGTTAGGACCGGGTTGGACGGGTGTGTTGTTGCATGAATCGGTGGGGCACGGTTTGGAAGGCGATTTTATTCGCAAAGGGTTTTCTGCCTTTTCGAATCGATTAGGTCAACAAGTGGCGTCTAAATATTGCACCATCATTGATGATGGAACGTTGCCTTATCGTCGGGGTTCTTTAGAGGTGGATGATGAAGGAACTTTGTCGCAGTCCACAGTCTTAATAGAAAAAGGTATTTTGAAAAACATCATGTTGGATAAACAAAATGCTCAGCTGATGGGCATGAAGCCTACGGGAAATGGTCGTCGAGAATCTTATGCATGCGCACCCATTCCGCGCATGACGAACACATTTATGTTGGGCGGAGATTATGCGCCTGAAGAAATTATTCAGTCGGTAAAAAAAGGACTGTATGTGGCGAACATGGAGGGCGGTCAGGTCGATATCACTTCCGGAAAATTCGTGTTTACGACGAGTGAAGCGTATTTGATTGAACAGGGAAAAATAACGGCTCCTGTAAAGGGCGCGACTTTGATTGGAGACGGCCCAAGCATCTTGAAACAAGTATCGATGGTTGGGAACGATTTGGCGTTAGACCCTGGTGTAGGGATTTGTGGAAAGGATGGGCAATCAGTGCCCGTAGGAGTGGGACAACCTACCTTAAAGCTGGATGCAATTACTGTAGGAGGGACTGCTTCATGAATCCCCAAGAAAAGATTGATCAATTAAAACAGATTACAGAGGACATATTAGTGCGAGCGCGTCGTCATGGGGCTTCTAACGCCGCAGTGCATTGTATGGCAGAAGAAGCGTTGGGCATCAGCGTTCGTATGGGCAAACAGGAAACGTTGGAGTCTAGTTTCGAACAAGCTATGGGTGTGGATGTGTATTTCGGCAAGAAAAGTGGAAGCGTGGCCATTTCTGCTTTTGATGCGAAATCTATTGAGAATGCTGTGAGCAAAGCGTGTGAGATTGCTCGATTTACAGAAGAAGATCCTTATGCCGGATTAGCGGATGCGGAATTAATGGCTCAGCATCCAGTTGATCTCGATTTGTATCACCCTTGGGAAATTTCTCCACAAGCTGCGGTTGAGATGTTGTTGGAATGTGAAAATACTGCAAGAGCGTTGGATTCACGCATTGTCAATTCCGAAGGCGTTGGTTTGGGGCTGTATAAAACATTTCGCGTGTATGGCAATTCGCATGGTTTTTTAGAAGGTTTTCCAGCGACGCAATACACCATGGATTGTTGTCTCATTGCAGAGGTGAATGGGGCAATGGAGCGTGACTATAGCCGCACCGTGTCTAGAGAAAGTATCCATTTAAAGAAACCGAGTGTTTTGGCAGAGAAAACGGTTGAACGTACGGTGGCTCGTTTGGGTGCACGTCCAATCAAGACTCAAAAAATACCTGTTATTTTTGATGAACGGTTGTCACGCGGATTAATGAGAATTTTTTTGAACGCTATCGCAGGCTCTAATCTGTATCGCAAAAATTCATTTCTGTTAGATGCTGTGAATACTCTTATTTTTCCCGAATCGATCGATATTTATGAGGACCCGCTGTTGCCAAAGCGATTGGGTAGTTTTGCTTTCGATGAAGACGGTGTTGCGACTTACCGAAAGTCTTTTGTAGAACAGGGGGTGTTAAAGAGCTATGCATTAGATACGTATTCCGCTCGACAATTAGGGTTAAAAACAACCGCGAATGCGGGAGGGATTTCCAATCTGTTTGTCAAAACAGATACGGTCCCTTTCTCCAATTTATTGGCCAGAATGGATCGTGGGATTTATGTCACAGAGTTGTTTGGAGAAGGGGTGCATCTTGTGACCGGTGATTTTTCTCAAGGCGCTTTTGGGTATTGGGTTTCGAACGGTGAGATTCAATATCCTGTGTCTGGCATTACGATTTCCGGAAATTTACGCGATTTGTGCAAAAGCATTGTGGCGGTTGGTAATGACGTTGAAACGGAAAGCAGTATTGAAGTTGGTTCGATTTTGTTTGATCAATTAACCGTCGCCGGCTCGTGATGTTTCTTCCTCGTCATCCCCGCGAAAGGCTCTCATCGTCATTCGTGGGAAAGGCTCTCATCGTCATCCCCGCGAAAGCGGGGATCCAAAATTGATATATCTCCTGGATCCCCACCTGCGTGGGGATGACCGCTTATAGAT
>JAHJDF010000109.1 GCA_018812595.1 Gammaproteobacteria bacterium | reverse complement strand
TCCGGTTTCATCAGTCTAAGCTTGCCGTCGTACAAATCAAGCGCTCCGTCATCTGAAACGGTGCCGAGGAATCCGGTATTTATTACTCCAAGAGATTTAACTGTATCAAGGTATTTGGGAAAGATATTATCTTTCGCAAAAGCCATGGAGAATTTTGAAAATTCAAGAACCTCTTCTGCCATAGGAAGAAGTTGATCCCTTTCTGTCTGAGTTAAAGGTTTACTGAATCCTCCCGGAACTGCAGTTACAGGATGAATCGATTTGCCGGATATAATATCGAGCATCCGCGCTCCAAGATGACGGTTACGTATAACCTTCTTTCCAATTTCCGGATTACTTTGTGCGATGCCAATAACATTACGAACGGAATAATCAGAATCGGGTCCCATCACAAAATCGGGACCGGATAAAAAGTAAAAATGCAAAATGTGTTCTTCTGTATAAGCGACGCTGTTACATAATTCGCGTAGTTTCTTTCCTGCCGGAGGTATTGTAACACCGAAGACTGCATCATTAGCTTTTGCAGATGCGAGATGATGCGACCAAGGGCAAACTCCACAAATGCTTGTAACTATTCTTGGGAGTTCTTCAACGGGTCTGCCGATACAAAATTTTTCAAATCCCCGCAACTCAACAACTTTAACTTTAGTATCTGCAACATTTCCGGAATCATCAAGTTGAATTACAATTTTAGCATGTCCCTCAATTCTTGTAACCGGTTGTATTACTATTTGTTTTCCCATTTTAATTATCTCCTTCCTGCTGTTGGTAAAGGTCTAAGGCGTTTTTGTCCGCCGATATATCGGTTGAAAGTAGCTCGTCTATCCTCGACAAGTTTTGCGTCAAGCCCTATAGCTGAAAGAGCGCCCATCATATCAACCATCGGGTTGGCATCACTTCTTATCGGACCGAAACAACCGCGGCACGGCATATATCCCTTAACGCAGCGAGGAATATTTTCTTCTCCGTTCATGGGTCGTCCGCATCCCGATTTTGTAACAGTTCCTAAACAAATAATTCCCTGCTCATTAAAACATCTTAAAGAATTATATTCTCCCGGAGTGAACTCTGCATCTTGTAATGGTCTTTTCAAATTGAAATTGCTCTTCTCTTCACGTTTGGCGGGACAATCATCACAAACACTTCTCTCAGGAAGCGAAAACGGTTTTCCTTCAAGAAGACAGGTTAAAGCTTCCAGGATGATAGCCGGGTTCATCGGGCAGCCGGGAATGTAGAGATCAACTTTTACAACTTCATCGAGTGCGTAAACCCTGTCTGTAAGGGGAGGAAGATCTACTGATGGAGTATCATTCGATTCAGTGCTTTTTGAATCTCTGAACACTTTATCATATAATTCTTGCAGTTCATACATGTTTGCAAGCGCAGGAATTCCTCCAAAACATGCGCAAGATCCAAGTGCAATAAGAGTTCCGCATTTCTTCCTCATCTCTTCTGCAATGTGTTTTTCTTTCTCGTTCCTTATTCCTCCAGAGACCATTCCTACGTCGGCTTGCGGGATCTCAAGTTCAGTTTTTTCGCCTACCTGGCCATAGTACTTGTGATCCATCAAAACCGGCATATGAACAAATTGAAGTGCAGGAAGAACATCGAGAAGTTTTTCACCTAAGTCAAGAATGCTTACCTCACATCCTCCGCAGATGTTGAGCCATTCTTCAGCTACAGTTGCCATTATATCTCCTTTTTTATGTTTATGAAAAATAAAGTGGGTACAATTCACCACTTTTTTTATTAAAGATGACTTTCAATTTTTATTTCGGCTGCTGAGCGTCTGGAATATACAAAATATTTTCCATCTTCCTCTATTAATTTCGTCTCGAATCTGTCCTTAGAATACTTATCAATATTCTGCTTGGCTGCAGATTCGGATTCATAATTTATTCCATCCCACATAAACTTTTTGCCATCAATTATTTTTACATTTTCTGCCAATAGTTACCTCCTAAATTTTTGAGAGGTTTGTAGATTTTTAATTCTGCGTTTCATTTATTTATTTGGCTCTACCGCTAATTGTGTGAAAATTTTTGAAATTACTAATCCCAGAGGGATTCAATATTGGTAGAAATATTGCTGAACATCATTAGCTAAGTCCCGTTAGGGACTATTTGCTGTTGTTTAATTTATTCTAACAATATTCAGAGGTTGTCTCAAAAGTAAAAAAATAACTTAGTGTTTCTTAGTGACCTTTGTGTCTTAGTGGTAAAAATCTTTTTGTTTAATAGAAAAACAAAGCCCAAACCACAAAGACACTAAGAGCACGAAGGTTCACTAAGACTTTTGAGACCACCTCTATCATTCTCTAAAAATTTATATCGCTTTCACACTATTAGCGGTAGAACCATTTATTACATTAACTATACGAACTAGGTCCAAGTTTTTTAATTATATCAACAACTTCTCTCATCACCTGAGCAAACTTTGGCGCTTCAGAAGCAGAGATCCATTCGAGTCGAAAACGTTCACCTTCTATCCCAAAATCCTCAAGCATTAGAGTAATTGCATTAGCTCTCTTTTCTGCGCTCTTATTGCCTTCTATATAATGGCAGTCCCCAATATGACAGCCGCACATTATCACTCCATCAATACCTTTAGTCAGCGCATCAATTACAAGGCTAGGATGCACCATATTTGAACACATCACCCTAATGACCCGAATGTTGGTCGGATACTGTAACCTTGATACACCTGCCAGATCTGCGCCGGCATAAGAACACCAGTTACAGCAGAAAGCAATTATTTTTGGTTCAAAATCATTTTGCATTTTTAAACTCCCAAAACGGCATTTACTTGAGCATAAATCTGCTCTAACTTAAATCCTCTTACAATTATTCCTTTCTTTGGACATGTAGCTTGACAGCCGCCGCAACCTTTGCATGCAGATTCATTTACTTCAACTGTCTTTTTTATTGATCCGTTTCTCATAAATTCAATTAGCGTAATTGCTTTAAATGGGCATGGTTCGATACAAAACGCACAGCCATCACAATTTTCATCTATCACTTGAGAGATATTCGCTTCAAGCTCTATAAAATCTTTTGAGAGAATTGTAGCGGCTCTTGAAGCGGCAGCTTGAGCTTGGATAATACTTTCTTCTATTGCCTTAGCCGAGTGCGCTAAGCCGCATAAGAATACTCCGTCCGTTGCAAAATCTATGGGACGCAGCTTCATATGAGCTTCGAGGAAAAATCCATCACTTGTTAAGGGAACTTTTAAGAACTGACCGACCGATTTATTCCCGTCGCTTGGCACTACTCCAGCCGCGAGCACTACGAAATCCGCTAAAATCTCAATCGGTATTCTCAAGGTTTGATCAAAAACTTCTACTTGTAATCCATCGCCATTTCTGGAAACTTCCGGTTTTTTATCTTCATCATATCTTATGAACATAACGCCTTGCTGACGTGCTTTTGTATAATAGCTTTCTCTGAATCCGTATGTTCGTATATCACGATATAGTATGTAAACATTTGTCTTAGGCGAGAGCTCTTTTATCTTCAGCGCATTCTTTATTGATTCAGAACAACATATTCTTGAACAGTAAGGTCTTTCTTTATCACGGGAGCCGACACATTGAATTATTACAAATGTTTTTGGCGGTCGTTTTTTATCTGTCGCCAACCAATCATCGTCTGCCGCCAGACGTTGTTCTAATTCGAGATGAGTCATTACATATTCATCTTGACCATATAAATACTCTTTTGGTTTATATTCTTTTGCCCCGGTTGCAACGACAACTACTCCATGTTCAAATTCTTTTTCATTTCCATTTGCAGCAATCTTTGTTTTGAAATTTCCAACAGAACCTTCCAAACTTTTTATTTCGGCTTGAGTATATAAATTTATTTTGTTGCTGGATTTTACTTCTTGAACAATGCGTTCCAATTCTTCTTGCGGCTTCTCTCCGTTAAGTAAATATTTTATGTTTCGTAAATTACCGCCGAGTTCTTTTTCTTTTTCCACCAAATGGACTTCGAATCCTTGATTTGCAAGAGCTAACGAAGAAGTCATTCCGGAAAGTCCGCCGCCGATAACAAGCGCAGCTTTAGTTACCGGGATAGAACTTTTCTGCAGAGGTTCTAACAATCTTGCTTTGGCAGCCGCCATTCTCACCAAATCTTTTGATTTCTCAGTTGCTTTTTCCGGTTCAAACATGTGAACCCAAGAGCATTGATCTCTGATGTTAGCCATTTCGAAAAGATAAGGATTAAGTCCGGCTTCCCGGATTGTATTTCTAAAAAGTGGCTCGTGCGTTCTTGGCGTACATGAAGCGACAATAACACGATTCAATTTATACTCTTTAATTTTTTCTTTGATAATCTCCTGCGTATCGTTTGAACAGGTGTATAAACTATTATCGGCAAATACTACGTCGGGAAGTTTCTTCGCATATTCTACCACATCAGGAACATTTACTACTCCTGCAATGTTTGTTCCGCAATGGCAGACGAATACTCCAATTCTTGGTTTTTGTCCTGCAACATCTATCTCCGGCGGATATTCTTTCGCAGTGATCAAGCTGCCTCTTACATCGCATAAAAGTGATAATACCCTTGATGCCGCACCCGATGCCTGCATCACGGTTTCAGGAATATCTTTAGGTTCAGTGAAAGGACCAGCCACGTAGATACCATCGCGCGAAGATTCTGTGGGGTTGAAAATCGAAGTCTTACAGAAATTGAATTCATTCAACTCGATTCCAAATTTTTCTGCAATGTCCGTTACAGATTTCGGAGGTTTTATTCCAACTGATAAAACAACGAGATCATATTCCCGGGAAACTTTTTTATCATCTTCAGTCAGATATTTGATTAACAGATTTTGTGTATAAGGAATTTCTTCAACTGCAGGGACACGGCATCTTATGTAATTCACACCATTATTAATTGCTCTTTGATAATACTCATCAAATCCTTTGCCATGAGCGCGGATATCCATAAAAAATATGTCGCATTCTAAGTTCCCGCCGACATGCTCTTTAGCTATTAACGCTTCCTTTGTTGCGTACATACAACAAACCGATGAACAATAATCCCTTTCAAAATCGCGAGAACCGACACATTGGAGGAATGCAATTCTTTTAGGTGGCTGTCGATCTGAAGGTCTCAACACGTGTCCGGAGAATGGTCCCGATGCAGATAATATTCTTTCGAACTCAAGTGAAGTAATTACATTGGGAAAAAGTCCATATCCAAGTTCCGGTTTTATTTTTGGATCGAATAACTCAAAGCCCGGCGATAAAACTATAGCTCCAACGTTCAGTTCTAACTTTTCTTCTTTTTGTTCATAATTAATTGCTTTGGCTTCGCATACGGTCTCACAGATTTTACACGCTTCATGATTCAGATAAATACATTTTTCCTTATCTATCATAGGAGTATTAGGAACTGCTTGAGGATAAAGAATATGTATTGCCGGTTTCGAGTCTAAACCTAAATTAAACAGATTTGGAATTGGTATTTGAACATTCATGCTTGTAAGGTCGGAAACTTTTTTCCCAACCGGACAAATGAAATTGCAGGCGCCGCAAGTCCAGCACATCTCATTTTGTTTTCCAAACGGAGGTTCAACTTTTTTACCCGGTCCTCTTCCGGAAAAACTGACCGAATTTCTTCCCATTCTTTCTTCGCAAATTCTAACACAGAGTCCGCAATAAACGCAGTCATCATATTTTTTCTTTATTCTTGGCTCGCCGACTCCAAGATCGAAAGCAATTCGCCGTATGTTTTCTGAATCAGGGCAGCGCGCAAGGAGAAGTTCTGCAACAATTTTTCTCGCTCTTTTAACTCTATCGGTATCTGTGAAAATAGAGAGACCGTTTAACGCGGGATATGAGCACGATGCCTGAATTGAAGTATTTCTTCCTTCCTCGTGAACTTCAACCAAGCATAACCTGCAAGCGCCGTAAGGCAGCAGAGCTTTATGATGACATAACTTGGGTACGCTATGCCCAACACTTTCGATAGATTCTAGAAGAGTTTTCCCTTCAGGGAATTCAAATTTGTTCCCATTTATATTTAACTGAATCACGCTGTATCTCCCTTTTCAATTATCTGTTCGAATACAAAATTAACTTCAGGATGAGAAGCTTTAAGAACGCGCATTGTTTTTTTTATATCTCCGAAAGGTTTCATATCTATATTATTTTTATTAAAGCAAGCAATGATTCGAATTCCTTTTTCCGTCCGTCTTTCAATTTTCAAATTCCCGCCGGTTTCTTCAGCGGCTTGTGAAAGGAATGGAAGACCAAGCCCGATTTTCTTCCCTTTTTTTGTTGTAAAAAAAGGATTTTTGGCTTTTGATAAAATATCTTCATTCATTCCTTTACCATCATCTTCAATTTCTAAAATCAGTGTCTCATTCTTTTCCACAAGCATTACCCGTATATTTTTCGCACCAGCGTTTAAGGAATTTTCTGCTATGTCCAAAATATGAAGTGATAGATCTTCCATTGTTATATCTCAATTTTCCTTCCTTCTTCACCTCGTAAAGATTTTTTTATCTCATCAAAAGTTGAATTCTCCATAGAAAAACTTGTATAGTTCCTGCCAATATCCTTCAGCGAATGTGCATCCGAAAATGTTACAATGGGTAATGATCTGTCGCTAAATTTTTGAATCTGATTTTTATTGGATATTTCTAATGCATCAAGTATTAATCCTTCCGGTGTAAACCCGAGCTGTGAGATCAAACTGAACCTTTCTCTATCAACATGAGAAGCAATTGCAATTCCACCTAATTCGTGGATGTAACTAATTATACTTTCTACCGAAAGTTCAGCAGCGCCGATTAATAATTTTTTATTAAAACCAAGAACCTCGTCGTTTTCGTTAACAATAACTTGATCGCCAAAAATTTTTTCATCGTCTGTTTCGATTAAATTATCATAGATAATTTGCTGCATTGAATGAAGAGACTTTTCATTATCAAATAATGCAAGCACATGAACCTCTTCTTTTGATGTAACC
>JAHJDF010000042.1 GCA_018812595.1 Gammaproteobacteria bacterium | reverse complement strand
TTCATCTTCCTTTGGAGCTTCGGCTGTAAATAGCGTTAACAGCTGTGTGGGCATCCAGATTGAGAGATCAAGGCCATCTTGTTTCAAATTCTTCACGATCTTAAAGACACGTAGCATCACGATTTCAACAAACTCTGTAGCCAATGCTCGTTTTCTTTCGTCAGAGGGGATAATAACGGCAGGAATTAGATGTTGTAAAAAGCAATCTATATTCGGCGAGTCGCTAAATAACTCTTCTATATAGCCTGGCAATTGACTCGTTGGGTTAATCTTTTGTAACAAATTAAGCGCTCTACTTCTTGGGGTTTCTTTCAACTGGCTTTCGTAAGTCACATTCATCTCCTCTATAGCAGCATGGGTTTGTTTAGGATCAATCTCATTCGAAATAAAAAGAGTAGATACGCAGCGCTACTCCCTACAAATGTTGTGCTTCAAAACTTATAGCACATGAAATTAAAAATACCGGGATTTCGCATCCCGTCATTCCTGATGGAGACAATCAATTGCCCAACAAATGTGTTCTTTGACTAGATCGCTTGCTTCTTTTTTGCGCATTTTTAATGCAGACAAGGCGTGTGCACTTTTGGAACTGTTGCCGAGGGCAATGGCGAGATTACGGAGCCATCTTTCGTAGCCCAAACGACGAATAGCACTCCCTTCTGTGTGTTTCAAAAATTCTTCTTGTGTCCATAAAAACATCTCAACTAAACCCATCTTTTTGAACGCGGTTCGAACTTTGAAATCTTGCTCCAATGTGTTTTTGGCCCATCGATTCCAGGGACATACGACTTGGCATTCATCGCAACCAAAAATCCGTGTGCCGATTTTTGATCGCAACTCTTCTGGAATGCTCCCTTTATGCTCAATGGTGAGATAAGAAATACACCGCCTTGCATCTAAAACATAAGGCGCGACTAAAGCTTGTGTTGGACACCGCTGTACACAACGCTGACACGTTCCACAACGACTCTTAACAAACGGCGTTTCTGGCAAGGCCAAATCCGTCACGACTCCTCCCAAACAACACCAACTCCCTTCTTTCGGCGCTATTAATAAAGTGTTTTTTCCGATCCACCCTAACCCCGCTTTCGCGGCTAATGCTTTTTCCATTACAGGGGAAGAATCAACAAAAATACGGGAACGAAACGGACCAATGAGCGCTTGCAACTGTTCAACAAATTGCTGCAAACGTTGACGCATCACATCGTGATAATCACGACCTAATGCAAAGCGTGCGACAGGGGTTTGATGGTCTTGCCAATAATTCATGCTGACGCAAATAATGCTTTTTCCTTCAGGCAAGCCTTCCAAAGGATGCAACCTTTTTTCAAAAGAACGATGAAAGAAAGTCATGCCCGCTTGATACCCCTCTTCCAACCATTTTCTTAAGGGATTTTCTTTATTTTCCAATTCACCATTTGCAATGCCAACCGCAAAAAAATGGAGAGATTTTCCTAATTTTTGAATGGTTTCTAGTAGCTGTTTTGAAGCCTGGATGTTCGTTTTCATCTTATGTCAATTCATATAGAGTGCCGCGGCTAGTTCACGATTACGGCGAGGGAAAGTCATGCAAAAAGTCTATATAGAACGACAGGCGCGTCAACTTGAGCAAGCAGCGGTCGCTGCAGGAATCACGGAAGAAATGATGATCGAACGCGCAGGTCAAGCGACCTATGAAACACTAAAAGCACGTTGGCCAAAGACCGCTTCTATTCTGGTGCTATGCGGTAAAGGAAAAAATGGTGGAACCGGTTATGTGGCCGCTCGCACAGCTCAATTACAGGGTTTAACGGTCCATGTCCGTCATGTTGGAGACACAAAACACCTCAGCGCTGAGGTAAAAAAAGCCTTAGATGCCTGTGAAAAAGCGGGCGTTTCTATAAAACCGTTTTCCATAGACGAATCCATCGAAGCGGGTTTAATTTTAGATGCCATCTTTGGCATTGGTCTCAAAGGCCGTCCAGATTCTACTTACATTGAACTCATTCACTGGGTTAACCAACAACACATCCCCGTTTTATCGATCGATTTGCCTTCTGGCGTTCATGTTGACACTGGAAACGTCGAAGACATTGCGGTTCATGCAGATTGCACCATTGCATTTGGAGGATTGAAACAAGGCTTATTGACAGGAGACGCTCCAGATTACTGTGGCGAGATTGTTGTACACGACTTGTCACTCCCTGCACCCGTTCTCGAACAAGTAAAAGAGAGTGCTTATGCGATCAGCAGTCGTGATTTTGAATTCTATCTCAAACCTCGTAAAAGAAATGCACACAAAGGATATTTTGGACATGTCCTCGTCATTGGAAGCGACGTTGGATTTCCAGGTGCATCAAAGATTGCTGCTATTGGTGCAGCTAGAGCAGGTGCTGGCTTGGTCACATTGGCGACTCACCCAGCACACGCAAATCAAGGCGTTCAATTGCAACCAGAGATCATGTCTCACCCTATCGAACGAGCACGTGATTTTCTTCCACTTTTCGAACGTGCCACAGTCATTGTCATCGGCACGGGCTTAGGTCGATCCAAATGGTCGGCAATGGCCCTTGAAGCGGCATTAAATGCAAATCGCCCATTAGTGATTGATGCCGACGCATTGCATCTGTTGGCAAAAATGGAATTGAGACGAGAGGATTGGATCTTAGTGCCTCATCCCGGAGAAGCCGCTAGCCTCTTGAACACCGGTTCTGCTTATATACAACAAGATCGTTATCGCGCGGTAAAAGAAATCCAAATGCAGTTTGGAGGCCTTTGTATTCTCAAAGGAGCAGGAACGTTGATTCAAACGCCTAATACCCTGCAAGTTTGCACTTCAGGAAACCCTGGCATGGCGAGTGGAGGAATGGGAGACCTATTGGCTGGTGTCATCGCAGGTCTTTATGCACAAGGGTTGCCGTTAGAGATTGCGGCAGCAAGCGGTGTATGCCTGCACGGTGAAGCAGGCGATTGCGCAGCAAAAAAACACGGGGAACGAGGATTGCTGGCGACAGATTTAATTCCAGAACTACGAACTTTGGTTAACCCTACTCATTCATGAAGATAGAAATTTATTTAAAAAACACCTCGGAAACGTTGCATCTCGGAAAGGCACTTGCACAAAATTTGCCTCAACAATGTGTCATTTATCTCAAAGGAGAATTGGGCGCTGGGAAAACCACTTTCGTCCGAGGGTTGCTAACCGCTCTGGGGCACACGGGAGCTGTAAAAAGTCCGACCTATACGTTAGTAGAGCCTTACCAATTGACTCATCATCGTATCTATCATTTCGATCTTTATCGTTTACGCGATCCAGAAGAATTAACGCTCATAGGCATCCGTGATTACATCGACGATTCTGTTTTATTGATCGAATGGCCAGAAAAAGCATCAGCATACCTCCCTCATCCAGACATTGAGTTTGAATTATCAATTCATAAAATGGGGCGTTTAATTCACGGCACTGCGTTTTCTGAAGTTGGAAAAATTCTATTAACAACGTTGTCTAAAAAAGACTGATAGGACTTTTTACATGAAGTTGAAATTTCTTTGCACGACTTGCTTATTACTGTGCTTTTCTATTGCAAATGCACACATTGTGCAACTCACGCGCGCGCAAATCAGTAATTCCTCAAAAAACACGAGGGTCATGTTCTCGTTGACTGGGCCTACGCGTTTTCATGCATTCATACTGAAAAAGCCAGATCGATTGGTCATTGATTTCAGGAACACCACACTAGCCGCATCGCTCAACAATTTGCACTTCTATAAAACAAACATCACAGCTATCAAAAGCGGTCAGCATGCAGATCACACATTACGCATTGTGTTTCAATTAAAAAAATCGGTTCATGCAGACGAACACTTACTGCATCCGCATGGACGTTTTGGTTATCGGTTGGTCATCAATCTCGTCAACTCTAAAACAGCCGTTGCAATTCATGCTCCTCAGCAAGAACAACTTGTCCCGGAAAAAATTTTTGAACCTGCAGAAAACATACAGGCCCCCACGCACCCAACACATTTGCGTGAAGCCGTTGTTGTGATCGACCCCGGTCACGGCGGTAGAGATCCGGGGGCAACCGGCACACGAGGCACGCATGAAAAAATGGTTGTGTTAGCAATCGGAAAAGATCTCTATGCAATGCTTAAAAAACAACCCGGCATCAAACCGGAAATGACTCGTCACGGTGATTATTTTGTAACGTTGCGTAATCGTTTACGGGTAGCCCGTAGGGACCATGCAGATCTTTTTATTGCGATACATGCTGATGCTTATATCAATCACTATTCACGAGGAGCTTCTATCTTCGCTCTATCTCAACGTGGAGCAACGAGTGAAGCAGCAAGATGGTTAGCACAAAAAGAAAACTATTCAGAACTGGGCGGCGTGGATTTAGAAGACAAAAGTTACTTACTGCGTTCTGTTTTATTGGATCTCTCACAAACTGCGACGATTCGCGACAGCATCAAGTGTGGAAATGATGTATTAAGACAAATGAGAATGGTCGCACACTTGCATCGAGGATTTGTTGAACAGGCACCTTTCGTAGTATTGAAATCCCCTGACATTCCGTCTCTTCTCATTGAAACCGGATTTCTTTCGAATGCTAGAGAAGAGTTGTTACTACGCGATAAAAATTACCAACACCGCATCGCCCATGCCTTAATGGTTGGAATTCTGCAATATCTCCATCAAAACCCACCCCCCGATACCGTGCTCGCAAAACATCATGCTTAATTCCCCCGTCATCCCCGCGAAGGCTAAGGATCCAGCATCTATATATCTATTTTCTGGATCCCCGCCTTCGCGGGGATGACTTCCTTTATCTCCAGTTGTTCCATCATGATCGGTCTGGATCCACACCGAAGCGGGGATGACAGTCAAACACGGGGATGACGATCAAACGGGAAAATGACGGGAAGCTTTCAAGGGAATGACAAAATAGATGGATCGCAACGAACCAAGAAGCACTAATCGTCTTGTTCA
>JAHJDF010000041.1 GCA_018812595.1 Gammaproteobacteria bacterium | reverse complement strand
GTACTTTGATTTTTATAATCACCGAAGGCCGCATCAAGGATTAGGTGGTTTGTCCCCAGCGGATATTTATTTGGCTGGTTTTTAAAACTGAGGAGAAATAAGGCCTCTTAATTTAACGAATTTTTTGTCTTGACGAAGGGGGCCACCATAAAACGTGCCACAAAACGCGTACGAGAAGAGGAGGAGTCTTTATAAAACACGGGAGGTTCTTGAATAGGATAAAAAAAAAGGGGATGTCCCCTTTTTTTCTAGTGAATGGATTAATCGTCTGAATTGTCATCCATGCTCTGATCATCGGTTGTAGTGCTTTGATCGTCAGAGGCGTTGCTTTGATCATCGGTCGCAGTGCTTTGATCGTCAGAGGCGTTGCTCTGATTATCGGTCGCAGTGCTTTGATCGTCAGAGGCGTTGCTTTGATCATCGGTCGCAGTGTTTTGATTGTTAGTCATAGTGACTGCTTGATTATCATTGCTTGAAGTTGATGATTGCGCATATAAATTCGAAGCGCTCCCGAAACACAACAAACCGCCCATTAAACAGATTAAGGAAAAACGCTTATTCATAAATAACTCCTAAGAATAAACAAGTTTGGATTTCTCCGGTGCAAAATGCGACGCAATTTATAGCCTAGAAGACTGACAAAAGAAACGAAATTTATTGGCCGTTTGCAACATAAGTAGCAGCACAAATAGTTCAATAAGCCTTCGCAAAAATAGCCACTTTTGCGTTGGGTTTTCCAGTGAAAATACATTGCCCTTTGTTTTCTGATTCTGATAAAGGCAAGCAACGGATAGTGATTCCGTATTCTTTTTTCAATTGGTCTTCGAGCGCTCCATCGCCAGCCCAATACGTATAGGCAAATCCTTGTTGATTTTTGAAGCAATCGTAAAACTCGTTAGCAGATCGAATGAACTTCGAATGTTCTTTTTGGAATTGTTTTGCTCGTTCAAATAACGTTTTTTGAATCGTATCCAAAAGAGATGGGAGGCTGTTTAAAAATTCTTCTTTCGAAAGGTTCTGTGTTTGATTGTTTGCTTGGTCTCTTTGTTTTAAAAACACGTTTTTTGCCTCGTATTCTCGAGGGCCAATTTCAATGCGCAAAGGCACACCTTTTTTGCGCCAATACCATGCTTTTTCACCAGGATTTTTGTCTTTTGTATCTACTTTGACGCGAATAGGTTGCCCGTGATAGGTCAAGGATCTCATTTCATTTGCTAGAGCTTCGCAATAGGCGTGAATGGCTTCTGAAGCTTTGTGTTGATGAGTGACTGGCAAAATAACAGCGTGTAACGGGGCAATGCGAGGGGGCACGATCAGGCCATCGTCGTCGCTGTGAGTCATGATTAATCCCCCGATAAGACGCGTGCTAACACCCCATGAAGTGGTCCACACGTGTTCTTTTTCTCCTTTGGCATTTAAGAATTGAATGTTGAATGCTTTGGAGAAATTTTGTCCGAGCAGATGGGATGTGCCTGCTTGCAATGCTTTTCCATCTTGCATCATGGCTTCGATGCAATAGGTGGAAACCGCGCCAGGAAATTTTTCGTTCTCTGTTTTCATGCCTTTTATAACCGGCATGGCTAAATAATCTTGTGCAAAATGTTCATAGACATCGAGCATGCGCAATGTTTCCTCCAGAGCGTCTTGTTCTGTTTCGTGCGCGGTATGTCCTTCTTGCCACAAGAATTCAGTGGTGCGTAAAAACAATCGTGGGCGCATTTCCCATCGCACGATGTTTGCCCATTGGTTGATTAAGAGAGGGAGATCACGGTAAGAGTGAATCCAACGAGCGAAGGCTTCACCCATAGTGGTTTCAGATGTTGGGCGGACAATGAGAGGTTCTTCTAAAGGAGCCGCGGGAATCAATTTACCTTCTTCATTCACTTCTAACCGATGGTGTGTAACAACCGCACATTCTTTTGCAAATCCTGAAATGTGTTGAGCTTCTTTTTCAAAATAACTTATAGGAATAAATAATGGGCAGTAGATGTTTTCGTGATTTGTCTCTTTGATTTTTTTATCTAAGTTGCTTTGGATGTTTTCCCACAAGGCGTATCCCCAAGGTTTGATAATCATGCAGCCATGAATAGGCGCAGATTCGGCAAGTTCAGCCGCTCGAATGACTTGTTGGTACCACTCTGAATAATTCTCTGAACGAGTAGGGGAAATCGCTGTTTTTTTATCTGACATTTTGTGGGTTCCGCATGGTTAAAAAAGGCCGCGGATTACAGCATCGATCCGGTGCAAAATCAATTTGAGGGCCATCCTGTACAGGGCGCCCTCTTTAAAATTCACAGGCATCTAAAAACAAACACTTTCGTCATTCTCGCGAAAGCTAAGTATATTTTTCTGGATTCCCGTTTTCGTGGAAATGACGGAGAAACATACAATCCAGAGATCACTTGAGAATCCTGCTATATCCACTGGATTCCCGCCTACGCGGGAATGACTTCGTGCTACGCGGGAATGACTTCGTGCTACGCGGGAATGACTTCGTGCTACGCGGGAATGACTTCGTGCTACGCGGGAATGACTTCGTGCTCTGTCGTCTGTGCTTGTTTTGAAACCTTTGGCTTGTTTATTGAAAGGTTTTTATACTGTTTGTTGCTTGGTATTAGCTATTAAAGGAATTTGAAATGCGAAAAATGATATGGATCTTCTTTTTATTTTTTTGTTGTTCTGCAGCTTTTGCAAGAGTTTGCCCCCCTGGCATGCGCGCAAGAGTTATCACAACGAGACATTGTAGAACAGTTTATTTAACGCGCACTTATTACACTCGGTCTTGTCGAGTGGTTCGTGTTAGGACCGTTCAAACTCAGAGGAAATGTGTACGCGTTATGAAGCGACAAGTTCGAGTCGTGAGAGTTTGTTCGAGAAGAGGATGTCGTTTGGTTAGAAGATCTGTTCTTGTGCCGGTTGTTTATTGTCGCCCTGTTAGACGGGTAGTTTATGTGCCTAGAAGAGTGTGTGGACGTATTCGGCATGTGAAAAGATATCCAAGACGTATATGTAGAAATTTTAAA
The DNA here is from genome assembly GCA_018812595.1 of Gammaproteobacteria bacterium. Lineage (GTDB taxonomy): Bacteria > Pseudomonadota > Gammaproteobacteria > UBA12402 > UBA12402 > JAHJDF01. The sequence goes on along the minus strand of JAHJDF010000041.1, from coordinate 21,509 downwards.
CGCACGATTTGTGTTCGTTAGCCATGAATAAGAAATCTTTGAAGGCGGCCAGTCTTGCGTTTGTTGTGCAACTTGGTTTCGTGAGTCTCTTTGAAGACATTGCGACCACGGGGGCTCGCAGCATTATCGGACCTTATTTTGCTGTTTTAGGGGCTAACGCGATTATTGTTGGTGTCGTGACTGGTATTGGTCAGTGCGTGGGTTATGGCTTGCGGGTTTTGTCCGGTTATTTTGTAGATCGATATAAGACTTATTGGCCTTTTATTTTTGTGGGGTACTTCATCAATCTGATAGCCGTTCCTATTTTGGCGATTGCCGGTTATTGGCAAGTGGCAGCCATTTTTGTCATTGTGGAACGGCTTGGAAAGGCTATTCGCACTTCACCGCGTGACACGTTGTTGTCCTATGCCACACAACATATTGGGCGAGGTAAGGGCTTTGGTATTCATAAGATGCTCGATCAAATGGGCGCCATGCTGGGTCCTGTAACCATTTCAGTGGTGCTGTTTTTGCACGGCAATTTTCGAACTAGTTTTTTGTTTTTATTTATTCCGGCAGCGATTGGTTTGTTTTTGTTATTTCATGTGAAAGCTCAATATCAACACCCGCGAGAATTAGAAGTAACGATGGAAGAAACGGATGCTGAAATTCCTCGTGCTTTTTGGTTTTATTTTTTAGGAGCTTCGTTGGTCGCTTTGGGGTATTCGGATTTTCCGCTGATTGGTTTTCATTTTGAACAAGCAGGGGTCATGCCGCTTGAATGGATTCCTATAGTTTATGCGTTGGCATTAGGGGTCAGTAGTGTGACATCGTTGTATTTAGGGTATTTGTTTGATCACAATGGTTCGTATGTATTAGTGACTTTGGTGGTTATTTCTGCGTTATTTGCTCCATTTGTGTTTTTAGGGCATGCGTTGTTATCTGTGATTGGTATGGTTTTGTGGGGTGTAGGCTCAGGAGCTCAGTTGTCATTATTACGCGCCATTATTGCGCGTATTATTCCTGCTGATAAAAGGGCGTATGCGTATGGCCTATTTAATGGAGGGTATGGGCTGGTTTGGTTTGTTGGTAGCTCATTGATGGGGGTGCTCTATAATTTTTCTTTAGTTTATTTGGTTGTTTTTTCTGTGTGTGCGCAATTGTGTGCAGTTCCAGTATTTCTGATTGCGAAAAAAGTTGTTGAGGAGAAAGCGTAATGAAAAAAGTTCTGACATTTTTTAGTTTATTGTTGTTGTGTTGTTTTGTGACTGCTTGTGGCGCAGGAGTGGTTGTTGGAAATGGTTATGTAAAAACGCAGACGCGGCCGTTGCCGAGTTTTGATGTTGTAAGGGTGAGTGGGGTGTTTCATGTCAATATTGAAATAGGGAAAAAACACCAAGCTACAATTCATGCGGATGAAAATTTAATGCCCTATATTCGAACGTTTGTACGGCATAAGACTTTATATATCACGACGAAAGAGGGTTTTTCTTTAAGGCCTACGCGTGATTTGTCTGTTGATGTGACGATGAAAAAAGTACATGCGGTGACTGTTTCTGGAGAGACGCGTTTGCAGGTTGATGGAATTCATGCTCGAGAGTTCACCTTGTACGTGAGTGGAGAATCTCATTGTGGGTTATCTGGAACGACCAAGAATTTGAGCATTCATGCGTCGGGTGAAAGCAAGGTGGATGCAGGGACGTTGAAAGCGCGGGATGTTGAAGTAGGTACGGAAGGGTTGAGCCACGTGATTGTGCATGTGGAGAGAAATTTGAAAATTTCAGCATCCGGTAAAAGTCATGTGCAATATTTAGGAAGACCTAGAAAGATGAGTTCTTCGATTACAGGAGAAAGCAAAATCGATTCCATCGCAAATACGGCGATATAGAGTCTAATTATTTTCAGATCGACATCGCCTTTTGTTTGAGTAAGATATCGCGGTTTTTTTGGAGTAAATGATGAAAAGAGCTGTTTTTACAACGATTTTTTGCATGTTTTTGAGTGGGTATGCTTTTGCTGGAATGTGTCCAACGCCTCAGCAGGTCGATCAAGATTTTAAAAGAGGAACGCTCAAGGTTCATCAATATGTCAATGTGCGCCATCAGCATATGGTGTGGGAAGCGATGATGGATCACAAAGCATCTGATTTAGGCATTTCTTTTGATTATGTGCAGATCGATCACGATGCTCCTTATCACGAAGGCGTTTCTTGTTTTTATTCCTCGAATCATGGAAATGACATTACGTTTGTCTATCGTTTTGTAGGAGATTTCAAACCGGGGACTACTCGTTGGAAAGAAACTGTCAGTGGTGGTCCTATGTGTGGGGATTATCACAAAACCATCAAAAATCCTTCTCTGTGTGCTTTCAAAAAAGACACACCTAATCATGTCCATAAAAAGACATACCCTGTTACGCGCCCGTAGCTCAACTGGATAGAGTACCAGGCTTCGAACCTGGGTGTTGGGGGTTCGAGTCCCTCCGGGCGCGCCAAAGATCGAGCTACGTAGATGGGAACGTCCATCGCTGGACAATCTTGAACGAAAAAATTCTTTCGAAATGCTCACGTATGTCTCTATACGCTGCGCTTCCGAAAGAATTTTTTCGTTCAATCTTGCCGCAGCGCTGAACGTTCTCCGTAATTTGAAATGATGCTTTGTAGTTAGAGGCCTCTCAAAGAGAGGCCTTTTTGTTTTTGTGAGGTTGGAAGGCGAGAAGCCGCATTGGGGTTCGACAAATTTGCAAGGATTGCAAATTTGGACATTTTGCGAAGCAAAATGTCCGAAGGGTGAGCGGCCAGGAAGGCCGCGAATCAATCCCTCCGGCCAACTATCGAGCTGCCGTAGGTCAGAACGTCCATCGATGGTCAATCTTGAACGAAAAAACGTTATAGTTATTATTATTTTTCGCGTCAAATGTAATGATTCGTTACAATTTTCAATTATTGTATTAATCTTTCTGGTGGATTTCATGAATGGATCCTTCTTATTCAATAAAAAAATTTAAGCAAGCGTGCAAACAGGGAAAGAGCAAGGTGTTGGTGCTTCGATACGCGAAGCTAACTGCAAGAAAAGATTTTGGCTTAAAGACAAAAAAAGAGATTTTAAGATTCGTTGCTAATGATGGGTTAGAACATTTGAAATTTATATGTACGAACGAGTGGAGAGCTAATCCTGATAAAAAGAATTCTGCCAAGGTGGATAGCTATGAATTTTATTCGGGTAAATTATATGGATACATTGCTTTTGTGTTTATAGAGAAAACACAAATGTGGCTCATAAAATCGTTTAAAAAAAATGAAAATTCAGGTGTGCGACATCAACCATTTCAGGTTTTAGAAAAATTAATACATTAGGAGTCAAAGTTATGAAGCAAAATACTTGCCCTCTATGTGGATCAAAAGAATTGAAAAAATTTAAGAAACAAAGTTCAGATCGAATAACACTAGGCGAAAAATTTTTTTTCGAAGAAGTTTATTTTAAATGTTTGGTTTGTCATGAAGCATTTGATCTTCTTGGCGAGACTGATAGAAATTATCGAATAGCAGAAAAAAAAGCTCAAAAAAAATTCGTTAAGAAGACCATAGAAGAATTAAATAAGAAAAATATTTCCATGTCATTTTTTGAAAGAGTGTTTGAATTACCGATAAGAACATTATCTCGATGGAAAAGCGGGGATTTTTCATTTGTTTCTCTCGCGTTGCTTCGTATCGTAAAAACTTATCCCTGGCTTACAGACGTTGCAGAACATAAATTTGAAGAAGAGTTTGCAAGAGACGTTCTAATTCAAAAGGTAGATCATGATGTTATTAACACGAAAGCTTATAACGAGACATCATCTATTGATTATTTTTTCGATAGCGGAAGAGAAGGCGGCTATCAAACTGTAAATGGATAAATGTATGAAACTTTATGATTTTATTTTTTGTGATGATATTAGACATGAGCAGAACAACAAACTTTCATTAATGGGGTTATACAGTGATCGCATCATTATTCAGTCGAATAGAATGGTTTCTATCAAGTGGCCTATATCTATACCTTTAGCTTTACTATTACGTTTTCAAATTTATACTAAAGATGAAAAACCAGATGGTTTTGAACTTGAATACTTCATAAATAAAAAACTTATTGCCAATGTGCACGGAAAAATCAATGAGGCCAAAATCGATATAGCTACTTTTAATTTGACTGTAAAAAATCTAGGTATGCCTGTAGAACCTGGAAAATTAGGTTTTACTGTTAAATTGCTAAAAAAAAATAAATTTCTGTATTCTGAAACCAAAGAAGAAGCAATAGAAATTTTACATAAGGCAATGGAAGCTTAGAAAACCAAACTAGATATCCGACTTTTTCAATTAAGTTTCTGAGTAGAAATTAATCTACCGTTTGGGAGGGTTTATTTTGATTATTCGTACAGAGCAAGCATCAGATGTAACTAAAATATTTGAGATCACTAAAGAAGCTTTTAGAAACCATCCATCTCTATTGAATTGCAGAGAACAAATACAAGATTATTTTAAGTAATATTCGCCATGAACTTTTATCGTCTTTTTAGCGCATCCCGCGTTGCAAGAAATTAAATGAACTTTTTCGGCTCTGAAAGTTCCTATCTTTAGGTGTCGCATTTGTTTGACTCGGTCGATGAATTGTTGAGCTGGTTTTTTCATAAAGCGACAGAAGCTGATGTTTCCCCAAAATATCTCATCGGAAAAATATCTTTTATTATCGGGTATCCCAATTTCTTTTAGTCCTTTATCCAAAGCCAAGATCAATTTTTGTAGTTGATCACTTGAATAAGCCATAACCGATAGGCTCGTTGGGAAAGCAATAAGGTCTTCAAGATGAAAATCAAATGCAGAATATTGTGGCACGATCTCGTTAAACAACCGATTTGCCTTTTTAATATCTTGTTCGGTAAAAGAAGGTAGGTTCTGGAGTGTTCTGATGTTTTTTATTGTGATGTGCATCGATTCCGGCGGGTAAAAATAGTGACAGGATTCTATTTTTTTTAACTCATCAACGACCTCTTTGATGATCTTTTGAGCAATCTGATTTGGAATAAAAACCACGGAGGTTAAGCAACGCTGCTTATCTTTTTCGTAATCTTTCTGCATTGCAATGACCGTTGAATGATAGTGATTAGTCTGCAATGCGTGTTCAGCTTGCTGTACTAATTTTTTTTGTTGTTCTTTGTAAGGGATTTGCATTTCAAAAATTTTTATTTTGCTAGTTGCTGGTTCTCAAAAGCTTACTGTTTGTTGTATGAAATTGCATATTTATTCCTTCACTGTAATTGATTTCTATACGATCAATGGTGGTCTTTTGCATTGGCTGACAAGCCCCGATAAATGGGTGCAAATAGGGGCGACGCATTTTTTCTACAGTCTCCAAATTCTTCTTATATGCGTTTTTTGAGGCCCACAGTTGATATTCAATCACATAGTTTTGTGTAGTCAGAATGAGATAAGAAGTGAGGAATCGAGGGCTGTAATTGGTCTTCATGGCTCGTACATAAGCATCCGGTTGTTTTAATTTCTTCGAGATGCAACACACGGCATACCCTTTTTGCCAATTCGCTGAACTTTGTAGCACGTCATAAGCATGTTCGTTTTTCATTGCGCCAGAGAGAGGTTCGGTTTTTAAGCTTTTACTGAGTTTTGAATCAAAATACTTCCAGTGCAGGGTTGCATACTTTTGCCAATCTGTATCTTTAAGTAACTTCATATATGCCGCCTTTGTTTGATAAACAACAAGAGCGATTTCGTCAGGAAGAGCGATATGTTGAGGCGGGAGAGTTGGTAAGTATGCTATCAAGCCTTTGTGTTCAGCAGATGTGACTGTTTTTGACATAAAATCATTTCTCATTCCCTCAAGAAAATTTAAATAGGTTAAATGAGGTGACTTGTAACCTCTCCAGAAACGATAAAAGGGCGTGGTCGCAAAGGCCGTTGAAATTAGGAGCGAACTTAGTAAAAACGACCATTTCTTCATAATTGCTGTCCTCAGTCAGTGATCTTTGTCTGTATGTTTGGTATATCAATGTTTTGTGGTCAACGTTTTTTATTTATTCTTTCTAAGGTTTTATTCTATTTGAAAAGGAACTTTTCATGACAAAAATTCTTGTGGTAGGGGGCGCGGGTTATATCGGGTCTCATATGGCAGATCTTCTCGTAAAGAAAAGTTATCAAACTACTGTGCTAGACAATCTGAGCACAGGCTATCGTGACAGTGTTTTAGACGCGGAATTTGTTTTGGGGGATTTGTCGAATACGGTTTTTTTGAATGATCTTTTTCAGCGTTATTCCTTTGACGCTGTTATGCATTTTTCGTCCTTTATTCAAGTGGGTGAGTCCGTGATTCATCCAGCTAAGTATTATCAAAATAACGTGGTCAATACCTTAAATCTTCTGAATGCTATGGTGTTGCATGATGTTAAGCGCTTCATTTTTTCTTCTTCTGCTGCAGTTTATGGCAATCCACGGTATACGCCGATCGATGAAAAACATCCTTGTGAACCGATTAATCCTTATGGCAAAAGCAAGTGGATGGTGGAGCAAATCTTGGAAGATTATGAAAAAGCTTACGGCCTGCATTCGGTGAGTTTACGTTACTTTAATGCGGCTGGAGCAGACCCAGAGGGGCGTTTAGGGGAAAGGCATAACCCAGAAACACATTTGATTCCTTTGCTATTGCAAACGGCCAGCGGAAGAAGGGAGGTCTTTAATCTTTATGGCACGGATTATGAAACCAAAGATGGCACATGTATTCGTGATTACATTCATGTGTGTGATTTGGTTCAGGCGCATTTGTTGGCGTTGCAGTATTTGAAAGATAAGCAACAAAGCGCTGCTTTTAATTTAGGCAATGGTGAGGGGTTTTCAGTACGTGAAGTAATTGATGTGGCGGAGCAGGTGGTAGGCAAAAAATTGCCGATTAAAACAACTGCTAGACGGCTAGGAGATGCTGCTGTTTTAGTGGCAGATTCAAGTCGCGCAAAGCGTGATTTGAAATGGAAACCGAAATATTCAGATTTGAAGACGATCATTCAGCATGCTTGGTTGTGGGAACAGCAATGCAGTGCATAAGGTTAGAGAAATCGGAGAAAATTTAATGCAAAAAAATGCCAGGATTCTTTTATTAGACGGTATTAGTCAAATTCCTGTAGGGCGAGATATTAAAGATGGATTTCAATTGGAAAATTATGATGTTTCCTATTTGGATCTTAAAAAAATAGCTAAAAAATCTTTCTATAAATTAAGACGAATCTTTGATAAAGCGGTCAATTATTCGCGATCCAATGATGAATATTACTATTACCCTAAAGCTTCTAATGAGCTGATTCGTGCTATTAGAGACATTCAACCGACTATGGTTTTTGTGATTGGCTTTTTCTTTCCATTTTTAGAGAGGGATGTTTTTTTAGAATTAAAAAAAGAAATGGGCTTTCAATTGTTTTTATTCGATACAGACAGCGGGGGTATGTTAGAAAACTATAAAAAGCTTATTTATTTCTTTCATTATGAACTTCCTCTTTATGATCAAATTTTTTCATTTTCTAAGAGCATGACTCAGATGATGAATAGGTTGGGTTTGAGTCAGGCTCAATTTTTTCCTTTTGGGTCCAAATTAATCACTCAAAGAAGTTCTGCAAAAAAATACGATGCTTGCTTTATAGGGACTCCGGGAGTGAGAAGAATTTTTTATCTGGAAACATTGAAAGACTGCAATATCACGATTAGAGGGTGGCGATGGAAGCAATTTAGGTCGCTGATTAGCCCGGAGTTGTGGAAAAAAATAAATCCTGAGAGTCTTTGGGGCGAAGCGCTTTATGATCTGTTGGGGCAAACAAAAATCGTTTTAAATATCACGAGCCCTTTTTGGCATGCTGTGGAAACAGGTATGAATTTAAGGGTCTTTGAAACATTAGCGATGCAAGAATTTTTGCTAACGGATTTTTGTGAAGAGTTAAAAGAGATGTTTAAAATTGGTGAAGAAATGGAAGTTTTTCATTCAACGGAAGAGCTCGTGGATAAAGTTCACTTTTATGCCAAACATGACAATGAGAGAGACAAGATAGCCTTGGCAGGTCATGAAAAATTTTTACAGGGTTATACGTGGGAACAGAGAGTCAAACTTTTGATGCATGCTGTTCGGGATGTAAAAGACTAAAGATAAGGGGACGTTCATGTCTTTATATGGGTTGCAAAGAAATTGTTTAAATAAAATGAGCAAAGATGTTCGTTTTTTGGCGGCTATTTTGAGTGTCATTTTTTCCTTAGTTGTGTTTTTAAACCATCAACCAATTAATCCAGATGCTATTTATCAATATTTTCCTGCGGCAGATGTCTTTTTGAAAAGTGGGTTTTCTCGGTTTTTACAGTCTTTTTCAGATTTTTCTAGATGGCCTTTTTATTCAATCTTGATTGCGTTGTTAATTAAATTTTTTCATTTGTCTTTTCTGAATGCAGCCTTTGTTCTTAATACGATTTTTAACGCGATAACGGTGGTTACTTTTATCACACTGATTCAAGAATTAGATTCTCGTCCTGCAATCGTGAAATCAGCAGCGATCGTTATTTTGGCTTTTCATTCTTTTAATGCTTTTCGTGCAGATATTATTCGAGGGTTCGGTTATTGGGCCTTTTTGTTTTTATCCCTTATTTGTTTTTTGCGATTTTCTAGAACAGAAAGTTGGCGTTATGCCGTTTTGTGGGCTGTTTTTATGATCTGTGGCACTTTGTTTCGTATTGAAGGCGCGTTTTTGCTGTGTTTTTCTCCTTTTGTCTTATTGTTTTTACACAACCGTTCTTTTTTTGAAAAAGTACGATTAATCATTAAGGCTCATGCTTTAAATATCGGGTTAATAGGGCTGTTGTTTATATGGCTTTTGATGAGTGGACCGCATCTAATAATGCAATTAGGGCGTTTTACTGATTTTGTTCAACAAGCCTTACAGGCGTATCAAAAAATGGTGTTGAGCTTGCAACAACATATGCAGCTTTTGCTTCCAGTTTATTCCTCTGAAAAAGCTTTCTATGTTTTAACGATCGGTTTGCTTGGATATTTCGTTGTTAGCATCGTCGATATTTTTACTTTGCTTTACAGCGTTTTGGCGATTCACGGTTGGGTAATTTCTTCTCGTGAGGTGAAACAAGACGATCGAAGAATCTTGATGCTCATTACGTTCTTGTCTTTAGTGCCATGCTTCATTTTTTATTTGGAGGGATATAACACGAGTGGCCGCTATTTGATGCCATTTTGCTTGTTATTTTCGGTATGGATCCCTTTCAGTTTGGTTTTTATTTATGAGTCAGCTCGGCGATCTAAAACAATGCGTTGGTTATTTGGTTTGATTGTTTTGATTCTATTCGTGCAGGCGTTCAGCGGCTTGTTTCATATCTTTGGTCCTTCCAATGCTTACATTGCTGAAACGGGCTTGTGGGCTAAGTATCATGTGCCGAAAAATGCACGTTTATATACCAACCATCGAATGATTTTGTTTTATGCGAATCGTAAACCGTGGACTAAAGAAGCGGTGCAAAACAGTGAATTAGATTTGTGGCAATTCGAAAAGAAATGGCAGCAGTACGACTATTATATGATTCGTGTTTTTAAAGGTGAGATTGCTCCTGAAGATGTTTTTTTAAGACAAGAGGGGTTGGTGTTTCAGAAAGTCTTTAAAAATCGTTCTGGCAATAAAATATTCATCTTTAAGCATGATGCGGCCAAGAAATAAGCCTTTACTTTCTATCAGCAAATTGAAGAATATATTTATCAACTTGAAGGAAAAAATGATGAACGATAATGCAAATATTGATTTTAAATTTTTAATGATTTCTGCTGGATTTGAACATGGAGGAAATGTTACGCAACGTTTTCTTGATGGTCATGAAAGTTTATATGTGTATCCCTTTGAATCTCAATTAGGGAACAGACATTTCAATGACTATTTATCGTCTCTTGAAAGATTTCAGTATCGTTACCCCGAATTTCCTTCGGGTTTAAGTTTTCATCAGCTTTATGAATTATTTTATGATGAGGAATTGAAAACTTTATTAAGAAAACCAAATGGTACGAAGTTTAAAAATGCCGATTTAAAAATGGATGAGAAAGTCAGAATTGAATTTTTTGGTAATCATTTGAAAGATAAAGCATTGACTCGTAAAAATATTGTGGCTGCTTTTTTCAAGGCAACTTTTGATGCTTGGACAAATTACAAAACTTCAGGAAAAAATGAAATTTATGTCGGATATAGTCCGATTATTGGTATTGATGCCCCACGTATTTTGATGGATTTTCCAGATGGACACATTGTGCATGTTGTAAGAAATCCTTTTTCTGCATATAGCGATACAAAAAAACGTCCTTTCCCGCTGCCGTTTCAACAATATATTTGCTCATGGAATTTATATCATCATATTGTTTTAATGCACCAGCAACATTACCCTGAAAATATTATAATTATTCGTTATGAAGATCTTGTCGATAATCCTCAAGTTGTTATGGAAAGAATCGCTGCAAAAATTGGTATTGCATTTAAGGAAACCATGTTACATCCATCTTGGAATGGCATGGATTTGACAAATAATATTTACCCCTGGGGAACAATTGTTTCGGCTACATCAGAAGCAAATTTACATGCTATTAGCGAATTAAATAAAGATGAAAAGCAATATATTAAAAAAACATCTGAACTGCTTCTGAAATATTTTGGTTATGACCAGCTTGTTTAGAATTTAAATTATGACCTCTTGTAATACTGGTTTATCTCGCGATGTGAGAGAGCGCTATATTTCTTATAAAGCTTCTTCTTTTTCAAGCAAGGCCGATTTGCCATTAAAAAGAAATGAAATTTTAAATTTGGAACAGCTTAAAAAGTTAAGTTATCAAGAACAACTGCCCGTTGTTGAATCTTTAATTCATGATCATTTTGGTCAGAAGCCTGATGATATCTTCTGTCCTTTAAATCTTGGCACGTTGCATAACATTTTTTTTATTAAGATCTCCAATAAAGAGTTTGTTTTAAAAACAACGTTGAAAAATTTATCTTATCTGGCCTATGATTTTCTTATTGAGCAATGGATTCAGAAAACATTAGAAAAAAAACGTTTAAATGTAAATTCGGTTCTCCAAATTAATTGTGATTTTAATCATTATGATTTTGCATTTATTCTTTCGAAACGAATAAATGATAAGGTTTTAGCAGAAGTATCTTGTTCTGAACGTCAAGATTTGGCTTATAACTTGGGAGAGAATTTGGCAATTTTGCATTCGATAAAAACTAGAAATTTTGGTTTGTTAAATGCATTAAAATTTGAGCCAAAACTTTGTGCAACTGGAATGCTGAAGAGTTGGGCGCAGTATTTTTATTTAAATTTAGATCGACATTTACAAACATGTTTTAGTCACCATTTAATTTCAAAAAAATTGACAGATGATTTGATACATATTTTTCAAACAAGTGAATTAGAATTTTCTGAAATAAAGCCATCTTTGTTGCATGGGGATTTGGGCAACAATAATATTTTTATAAAACCTGACCGCTCGATTCTTATGATTGATTGGGAAGATGCTTTAAGCGGCGATCCTTTATTTGATATTGCGTTGTGGGGAACTTTTATAGGTAATCAAGAATTTTTACCTCAACTGTTATCTGGGTATCAAAGTATTCGTTCATTATCGAATAATTATATGTATTGGTATTGGATTTACTCTTTGCGCATTCTCCTCAGTAAAACTACGCTAAGATATCGTTTTGGTTACTATAAAACAGATAAAATTCCTCATGAACAACGTTTTTTATTTCCTTTACAACAACTTCGAAAATTATCTTAGGGGGGGGTATGCCGGCAATTCTCGGAGGCCATAAAAAGGTCTGGAAATAGTAAGGTTTAGGCACCATCGGAAAATATTTTTCGTAAACTTCTCCAAACACTCTATTTATTACATGATCTGGAATCTTTGACTTTCTATAAATTAAAAATCGCGATGAAGAGCTCCTCTGCTATTATCCGCGCTTTTTATATTTCGATGAGGAATCTGTTTATGACAAAAAGAACAATCCATTGTGTGTATCTAAAGAAAGAAGCCGAAGGATTAGATGAAGCGCCGTTTCCGGGAGACTTAGGCCAGCAGGTTTATGAGAACATCTCAAAAGAGGCATGGCAAAGTTGGCAGGCAGAACAGACGAAATTAATTAATGAGTATCGTTTGAATTTAGCTGATGAAAGAGCAAAGAACTTTTTACTTGAGAAGATGGTGGAATTTTTATTTCCAAAGCCTTCGCATCATTGTTGGGATTATGATGAAAATGGTCCTGATAAGTGGGGGAAGTTGGCTCCAGCGTTTTTTTTGTGTGACGTTGGTAAAAAACAATCTCCGATTGATATAGAAACAGCGAAAACTGAAGAGAATGATTCACACACATTGTCATTTTCTTACAGCAATTCTTTATTGCATGTAAAACACAATGAACACAGTTTGTATGTGCATTCCCAAGAAAATGATCCTGATCAAATCGTCACATTTGATGAGCAGTCGTATAAACAAGTGCAGTTCCATTTTCATGCACCTAGTGAGCACTTGTTAGATGGCCAAGCCATACCGATGGAAATTCACTTTGTTCATAAAAATGAAGCGGGAAGTATTTTGGTTGTGGGTGTTTTTGTTCAACCCGGTGCGCATAGTGATTGCTTAGAGACCATTTTTTCTCATTTGCCAAAAGAACGGGGTGATGACATTGTGGATTTTGATGCCACTGTGGATCCAGCAGACATTTTGCCTGAGGACAAAAATTTCTATTTATACGATGGGTCTCTTACGACACCTCCATGCTCTGAAGACGTTACTTGGATAGTAATGCAACATCCAATTACGGCTTCGAAAGAACAAATCAAATTTTTTGAAGAACAAATTATCAATAACAACATTCGTCCTGTTTTGCAGCTTAATGGACGAACGGTTTATCGTTGTGGAGATAAGTAAGGGTAGAACGTAGAGACGCGATTTATCGCGTCTCTTTGGTTTTTTTGAGACGCGATAAATCGCGTCTCTACAGTTTAGGAAAAATGCTATGCCTGAGGCTATAAACGAAAATTATGAATCTTATGAACAATGGAAGAATTGGTCGGGCGATTGTCAATGCGATTCCTTGTGTCAACGATATTTCAATGGGGAATTTAGAAATATTCCCATACATGGTCGTTCTGTTTTAGAGATCGGATTTGGAAACGGTGAGTTTTTGGCTTGGGCTTCAAGCAAAGGGGCTCAAATTTTTGCTACGGAAATTAATAAAAAATTAGTCGATGCTGCTAAGAAGCGTGGCTTTCAAGTGTATTACGGCAACGTTGATCAAATTTCCGATCTTAAAAATATGCAGTTTGATGTGGTCGTTGCGTTTGATGTGTTTGAACACTTGACACATGATGAATTGGTGAAAATGTTGCGTTTTCTGCATGCTCATTTGGCAGATCATGGCAATATCGTGATTCGAGTGCCGAATGGACAAAGCCCATTTGGGCGTTTGTACCAGCATGGGGATATGACGCATCGCAATACACTTTCAATTAATCAGTTTCAGCAGATCAGTATGTTGCTTGGTTTTAAGGTGGTTAGAGCAACGAATAGTTTCCGAGTGGTTAATTCAAGTTTAAAAGGTTTGGCTCAAATCTTTAGAAATGGATTACGAAACCTCATTGAAATTTCATTGTCTAAAATTTATGGGTTTTCGCGCTTGCCGTTGGACCCTAATATCACGGTCGTTTTAGAAAAAGACTGTGACATTATCTGTGATGAATAAACGCATGAGTAATTTGAAAATTTTTGTTTTCGATGGAATCAACTTTGTACCCGTTGCTCGTCAGTTCTGTGAGGCCCTTAACGAGTTACAAACTTGTGTAATGTATGTTGATCCTAGAACTTTCCCTATCAAGAGTTTCTATAGGATTAGGCGAGCATGGCTTAGAAAGATTAATAAAATTTTTAGTCGTGGATATTCCGTTTGTTCTCGTTTGTCTAAGCACAGTGAAAAACGGTTAAGAAATCAAATTTTGAAATTTAAGCCAGATATCCTATTGGTTGTTGGGCTTTCTTGGGTACTGGTTCCTGAAGGTTTTTTACGTTCTTTAAAAGAACAACTAAATTGTCGTTTGATTTTATTTGATACAGAAAGTGGAAATTTTCTTTGTCACGAAAAATTTGTTCATTATTTGTCGCATGAAATAAATCAATATGATCAGGTGGTGTCTTTTTCAAAAACGATGACGGAGTATTTTCAATCGCTCAATATTCCGGTTACGTATTTTCCGTTTGGTTTTACAAAACAGCTTGATGTGTCTCAAGAATGTCCCATGCAATACGATATTTGTTTTATTGGCAGTCCTAATTTTAGAAGGCTCTTTATTTTAGAAAAATTAAAAAAATACAATCTTGTTGTTTATGGAAAAGGTTGGAAGAAATTCAAACCGTTTATGAGTCAGGAACTTATTAAGAAAACTATTTTCAAGAGCATTGGGGGAGGGGAGCTGATCCAAGCGTTAAAGACCAGTAAGATTGTATTAAACATTACAAACGAGGATTTTTTTGGGATTTATTCAGGGATTAATCTTCGTCCTTTTGAAGCAATTGCGTATGAATGTTTTATGTTGACGGATTATTCCGATGAGTTGGCTGCTTTATTTGATGTGGGGCAGGAGATTGCAACATATAATTCCTACAACGATCTGATAGAGAAAGTGGATTATTACTTGGCAAATGATGAGCTCAGATTGCGTGTTGCGAAGCAAGGGCATTTGAAATACCTCTCTCGATGTACTTGGATTCATAGAGCGCGTGATTTTTTGTCTATTATTAAAAATTGATTTGTTATAGGTATTTTTATGGACCAAAAAACAGCACTGATTACCGGAGTGACTGGGCAAGATGGGGCTTATCTTGCAGAGTTTTTATTGAAGAAGGGGTATATCGTTCACGGAATGAAGCGTCGATCTTCTTTGTTTAATACCGATCGTATTGATCATCTGTATCAAGATATCCATGAAAAAAATAAGCATTTTGTTTTGCATTACGGAGACCTCACCGATTCCAGCAACATTGTTCGCCTCGTTCAGGAAATTAAACCGGATGAAATTTATAACCTCGGGGCTCAAAGTCATGTGCAAGTATCCTTTGCACAACCTGAATACACAGCTGATGTGGATGGTTTAGGGGCTTTACGACTTTTAGAAGCGATCCGTTTGCTGGGGTTAGAGAAGAAAACACGTTATTACCAAGCATCTACTTCAGAGCTTTACGGTTTAGTGCAAGAAACACCTCAGAGAGAAACAACACCGTTTTATCCGCGATCTCCTTATGCGGTCGCTAAGCTATATGCTTATTGGATTACGGTGAATTATCGCGAAGCTTATGGAATCTTCGCTTGCAATGGCATTTTGTTTAATCACGAGTCTCCTATTCGTGGCGAAACGTTTGTGACTCGGAAGATCACAAGAGGGTTGGCTCGTATTAAGGCAGGTCTGCAAGATTGTTTATACCTTGGAAACTTGGATGCATTGCGTGATTGGGGGCATGCAAAAGACTATGTGGAAATGCAGTGGTTGATGTTGCAACAAGAGCATCCTGAAGATTATGTTATTGCAACGGGCGAACAACATAGCGTAAAGGAATTTGTAAATAATGCTGCGCAAGCGCTTGATTTATCATTACAATGGAAAGGAAAAGGTGTCGATGCAAAAGGGTATGATGCACAAGGTCGTTGCATCGTTTCTGTCGATCCGCGTTATTTTCGGCCCACTGAAGTTGAAACGTTATTGGGAGATCCAAGTAAAGCCAAGGAAAAGTTAGGTTGGACTCCGAAAACGACTTTCAAAGAAATGGTTAAAGAGATGGTCGAGGCGGATTGGAAATTAGCGCAGCGTGATGCCTTAATTAAACAAAACGGATATCAAGCATTTAACCACCATGAGTAATCAATTCCATTCCAATACGCCCATTTATATTGCAGGTCACCGAGGGTTGGTTGGCAGTGCTCTTGTGAGGGCGTTGCAACAACAAGGGTGTAAAAATTTATTGATGCGGACACACCGTGAATTAGATCTCACAGATGCGCATGCTGTTTTCCATTTTTTTGAAACCGAACAACCCGAGGTTGTGTTTTTAGCAGCAGCTAAAGTAGGGGGCATTCAAGCAAACAACACCTATCCCGCAGATTTCATTTATCAAAATTTAGCAATTCAAACGAATGTTATTCATGCTGCCTATCAAGCAGGCGTTAAACGACTCTTGTTCTTAGGCTCGTCCTGCATTTACCCGCGTGCTTGTCCACAACCGATCAAAGAAGAATATCTGTTAACCGGTGAATTAGAGTCGACCAATCGTCCTTATGCGGTCGCGAAAATTGCAGGCATTGAAATGTGTTGGGCTTATAACCGTCAATACGATACGCAGTATGTGGCGGTGATGCCGACCAATTTATATGGTCCCAATGACAACTATGATTTGCAAAATTCGCATGTGTTACCCGCTTTGATTCGTAAATTGCATACAGCAAAAGAGCAAAACAAAAAGCGTGTGGAGTTATGGGGGACGGGGACACCTAAGCGTGAATTTTTATCGGTCGATGATTTGGCAGAAGCTTGTTTGTTTTTAATACAACTATCAAAAGAACAATCCGCAATATTAATGCCAGAAGATAGGCCTCCGATTGTGAACATTGGGTGTGGCGAAGATTTAACGATTCAAGAATTAGCGGTCTTAATTGCTAAGGTGGTGGGGTATCAAGGTGAGATCGTTTGGGATCCTTCTAAACCAGATGGAACGCCGCGAAAATTGCTTGATGTTTCTCGTATTAGATCTCTTGGGTGGCAGCCCAAAATCTCTTTAGAACAAGGTATTCGGTTAACGTATCAAGATTTTCTTTTAACCAAGAGGTGAAGGATGGGTAGACTTTCTTTTAAACGTATTTTGGTCACTGGAGGTGCAGGTTTTTTGGGCTCGCACTTGTGTGAACGGTTACTTCAGCAAGGACATGATGTGTTGTGTTTGGATAATCTTTACACCGGGAATAAAGACAACATTGCTCATTTATTACAAGACCCTCATTTTGAATTTATGCGTCACGATGTGACAGAACCTATTCGCGTGGAAGTGGATGAAATTTACAATTTGGCTTGTCCAGCCTCTCCTGTGCATTACCAAAACGATCCGGTGCATACGACAAAAACCAGCGTACACGGTGTGATTAATATGTTGGAACTTGCAAAGCAGGTGAAAGCCAAAATTTTGCAAGCCTCGACAAGTGAAGTGTATGGCGATCCAGAAGTGCATCCTCAAAAAGAAACGTATTGGGGAAACGTGAATCCCATTGGGGTGAGGGCTTGTTATGACGAAGGCAAGCGTTGCGCTGAAACGTTGTTATTTGATTACCATCGTCAATACGGTGTGCGAATTAAGGTGGCGAGAATTTTTAATACCTTTGGTCCAAAGATGCACTTAAATGACGGTCGAGTTGTTTCAAATTTTATTGTGCAAGCATTGAAACAAGAGCCGATTACTGTTTATGGAAACGGTCATCAAACCCGTTCATTTTGTTACGTTGATGATTTGATCGATGCGTTGACACGTTTGATGGAGAGCGACAATGAAGTGACGGGCCCCCTTAATTTAGGGAATCCAAATGAAATTACTGTGAAATATCTGGCTGAAAAAATCATTCGGTTGACCCGTTCTCAATCCAAACTGATCTTTGAATCGTTGCCCGCAGATGATCCGAAACAGCGTAAGCCGGATATCGCTTTGGCGAAGCAAATATTGCATTGGCAACCCAGTATAGTGTTAGAGGAGGGGCTAATGAAGACGATTGAATATTTTGATAATTTACTAAAAGAAAACAGATAAACCAATTGATTTATAAGCAGATATATTGCTGCAACTGGTGTTTTCATTCCTCATCTAAAATTGTTTGCATGTTAAAAACTTGAGGGACCTAATGAAAGAAAAAAGAATTCTAATTTATCGTTTGGGTAGTTTAGGAGATATGGTTGTTGCTTTGCCGGCTTTGCACTTAATACAAAAGGCGTTCCCGAAATCTTATTATGGTTTGGTTACTAATTTCCCCGTGAATAGCAAAGCTCCTACGGCAGAAATGATTTTTGGGCGAGGTCCATTGATCCATGATTACGTCTCATATCCTTTGAAAATGCGAAAACTGAAGGATTTATTTAGTTTGTGGAAAAAGATTGTGTCATGGAAGCCCGATGTATTTATTTATTTGACCGAAAAGAGAGGCATTTTGAATGCATTGGGTATGGCGATCTTTTTTAAATTGTGTGGTTTTCCAAAATTGATTGGTTTTCCGCTAAAACCCTCCTTAAATAAAAACTTATGGTTGCCTGCATCACGACGTTATGAATCTGAATCTTCGCGTTTGTTACGTTTTATCTCCAGTTTAGGCACCGTAGATCTTGATGATTTGAAAAATTGGGAGATGAATTTTTTTGAGTCTGAAAAAAATAAAGTAACGCAAATCCTGAAGAATTTGGATCCTATGAAAAGTTATATTGTATGTTCAATTGGGACGAAAGATCCTTTGAGAGATTGGGAAGAGCATAATTGGTCGCGATTAATACAGCAGATGAGTCAAAAATATTCAAAGCAATATGGGCTTATTTTTATAGGTGTTTCTTCTGAATACGATTACAGCCAAAAGTTTATCGATCTATGGGCAGGTTCAGCGTTAAATCTTTGTGGAGCCTTGTTACCGAGGGAATCTGCTTTGGTGTTGAAAAGTGCCACATTTTTTATAGGGCATGATAGCGGTCCTGTACATCTTGCAGCAGCTCAAGGTACTCCATGTGTTGCTATCTCTACTGCTCGATGGTTGCCTGGCATTTGGTTTCCTTATGGGCAACAACATGAAGTGTTATATCACCAGATAGAGTGTGCAGGTTGTCAATTAACAGTCTGTGAAAAATATAAGAAAAAATGCATTCTTTCGATTCGAGTCGAAGAAGTTATGACAGCCATTGAGAATATTTTATCGAAACTTTCAATGAGGCGATTATGAGCGCTGACCGAAAAATACGGCTTGCTTATTTAGTGACACATCCAATTCAATATCAGGCGTCATTGCTCAAATGTATAGCTAGCGATCCAAGTATCGAATTGAAAGTTTTTTTTTGTAGCGATCTTTCTTTGAGTACTTATAAAGATCAGGGGTTTGGGGTTCCTGTGCAATGGGATATTCCGTTATTAGATGGGTATGAACATGAGTTCTTGCCTGCTATTGGCAACACCAAAAAATTATCATTTTTTAGACCGTTCAATTATGGTCTGTTTAAACGGTTGAAACAGGGCCATTCCGATGTTGTATGGATTCATTGTTATGCTCGTTGGATTAATTGGATGGCTATTTTGTTTGCCTGTGTATTAGATATCAAAGTACTTATTCGTGATGAAGCGACTTGTGTGAGTGCTAAAAGAAGTAGATTAAAACGGGCTATGAAGAAGGTTTTTTTCTTTGTGCTTAATAAAATGGCAGATGGCTTTCTTGCAATTGGCTCTCTGAACAAGCAGTACTATCGTTCTTATAACATTCCTGAACAAAAAATATTTTCTGCTCCCTATACGGTCGATAATGATTTTTTACAGCTGAAGATTCAGCGAGCACATTCTCGACAGCAAATATTACGTGATGCATTACATCTCGAGGCTAATCGTTCCGTGATTTTATTTGCGAGCAAGATGACTCCTCGTAAATGTGCCGGTGATTTATTAGAAGCTTATATTCGGTTATCTCCTGATGGGAAGCAGGAGCCATTGCCGTATCTATTGTTTATCGGAGATGGTGAAGAAAAATCGAAATTAGAAGAAAGAGTTAGACAATTATCTTGGAGTACAGTGCGTATATTAGGGTTTAAAAATCAAACTGAATTGCCTGCTTTTTATGATTTGGCTGATGTTTTTGTATTACCTTCTTATGATGAGCCATGGGGCTTGGTGATTAATGAAGCGATGAATGCAGGATGTGCGATTGTGGCGAGTAGAGAGGTGGGTGCTGCAGGGGATTTAGTGAAAGAAGGAAAAAATGGGTTTCTATTTCAAGCGGGAGATATTAGCGATCTAGCAGAAGCGTTACAAAAAACGTTAATACATGCTCAAGCTTTTGGAGAAGAAAGTATGAAACTGATTCAGCATTGGAGTTTTAGAGAAACCATGATGGGGCTAAAGCAAGCATGTGAGGAACTGGTCAGTGCAGATGTATAAGATCATTTTTGTTGGCGATTTAAATGTTTATGCGAAAGAAAATGATTTGGTTGCGTTACTTCGTCAGTTAGGACATCGCGTGACAGCATTGACGCACAAACAAGTTCAAGACAATAAATTAGGTTATCTATCAGTTGGTTTTCTAGATCGTATTTTATGGAAGTTAGGTTTCCAATTCGATAAACAAAAAGTTGGGCCGAAGCTTTTAGATATTGTTCATAAGGAAAAGATCGATATTGTATGGATTGTAAAAGGTAACATGATTAATCCATCTATCTTGAAGAAACTTAAAACCATTTCTCCACAAACTTTATTGGTTTCTAGTAGCTATGACGATATGTATGTTTGGCACAACAGAACTTGGTTTTATACGTTTGGGCTGAAGCATTATGACCTAGTGTTTACAACGAAAAAGTACAATTTAAATCCTGATGAGTTGCCACGATTTGGTGCGAAACGAGTTTGTTTTTTGTATCAGTCGTATCGTCAAAATACTCATTATCCTGTGGCACTGTCCGAAGAAGATCGTTGTCGTTATGGTGCAGAAGTAAGCTTTATTGGTTGTTATGAAAAGGAGCGCGCGCTTTCTATTTTATATCTTGCTCAGCATGGAATCTCTGTACGTGTTTGGGGAAATGGTTGGGAAAAATTTAAAGTTTTGCATCCGAATATAAAAATTGAATGTCGTCCCGTTGTTAATGATTCGCATGATTTAGCTTATACAAAAACGATCTGTGCCAGCGCGATTAATTTATGTTTTCTTCGTAAAATGAACCGCGATTTGCACACAACACGTTCTGTCGAAATTCCAGCTTGTGGTGGATTTATGCTGGCGGAACGCACGCTTGACCATTTGGTATTGTTTCAGGAAGGAAAAGAAGCTGCTTTTTTTTCAGATAATGCGGAATTGCTTAAATTAGTGAAGTACTACTTGATGCATCCAAAAGAAAGGGCGGCAATAGCAGCGGCGGGCAGACAACGTTGTTTGCAGAATGACTATAGTTCTTTGGATGAGGTAAAGAGCATATTAAAAGAAGCAGAAAAACTTCTTTAAAGAAAGGATTTTTAGATGCGCATAAACACAAATAGTGTTGCCAGAGGAATCTATGCTTTTTTTGCATTAGCTTTATTTGGTAGCACTTTTATTTTACCCATTATTTTTTATCGTTTTCCGTTAGAAAAGACGATATATAAAAATGGAGCTCTTTTCCTTTTCCATTTGCCAACCTCTGCTATCTATTACTCTTTATTTATAGTTTTTTTATGGTT
>JAHJDF010000040.1 GCA_018812595.1 Gammaproteobacteria bacterium | reverse complement strand
TGGCAGTGTTGGGTAAGAAAGTGTTGAAAATGCGTCGTATAGAGAGACTGGTGTCAAACCAAGCGGTGGAGGAGTTTCCGTACCGTTCAAAGGAATTTGAAAAAGCTCGCGCTCGGAAAAAGGCCCTTCGTCTTGAACAGATATTAAAGAATAAGACGAACGATATTTTAATAAAAATATTGCAGTAAAACTTGCTCCTGTGACACCCACACGAAATACATTCCACCAAAATTGAAACCAAAAATCGCTTTTTTGTGATGTTTTCTCCGCAGGAATGTTCTCATTTTTTTCAACTGGAACGACTCTCTCTTCCGCAACAATCGGAAGGATTGGCTTATCGGAAGATAAAAAAGAAGCAATAAAAGAAACGACTGGTTTTAACATAGCATTATTCCAATATTTTGTTTTTATTTGGTAGATACAGAGCGATCTACTGAATTTGATTATAGAAAGAGAAAATTCATAAGCAAATGCCCCTCTCTGTTCCATTGCAATCAAGTCAATAGCAATTCAAACCCCGCTAAAAACTGATTACCATGCGCCCCTTTCAGCGAGATACGAGGGATACAGGATATGAGCGATAAATTGATTGCTTTTTTTAACAATCTTTCTAACGCCGTCGGCTTAAGAGAAGTGCCTTGGTATATCACGGCCGATAAAACCCTCTTACGATGCGATATTGATCAAAATGTTGTGCAAAACAATAAGCCAAAAACTCCCGACGAAATTTTAAAACTTGTTGGAAAGGCCCTTTATGAAAAGTTCTCTTTTTACCACCCGTTGATGGACATTCCGAAAGCAACTGGGAAACACTACGAGATAAAAAGAAATCGCGATGATTCTTTCAGCATTCTTATAAAAATAGATGCCTTAAAAGCGCGGGTTTCTGAGATTCAAAAAGAAAAGAAAAACACGGAAATAGACAGCAAATCTCCAATTACTTTTGAGGAATTAGAGCTCGCCAAAGAATATTTGAATGGGCCCAATAAACTTGGGCACGGTATTGAGGGCTTAACAGAAGATAGCTATGTCCTTTCCATTGTTCCTGCAAAAAATGATCCCGAAAATTGCGAGATCAAAATCAAAAGTCATTACGTTCGTTTAGGACGTACGCAAGCGATCGAATCAAATGTAACCGTGATGCTTTCTCCTGTGAGGAAGATCAAAAAATTCGCACAAGAACAAAAGAAAATAAACGCTTCGTAAAGTGCAATTTATTTATCCCCGTTCAAGTTATCAGCTCGAGAATGGCAGTTTTTAATCCACTTCAATATTTAAGTGAAATCCAAAAATTTTGAAAATTAAGCTGAGCGTATCGAAACGAGGATTTCCTTTACCTGATAATAAATAATAGAGATGTTCACGATTCAAGTGTGTTTTTTCTGCTAGCCATCTGATGCCGCCTTGCGCTTCTGCAACATCTTTCAATGCCAATAAAAACGCTTTTTTATTTCTATCCTTTTGATAAGTATCTAAAGCAACTTGTAAATAAACACGAGCCTCTTCTTTATCCTGGAGCTTTTGATGTAACCAAGCTTCATAATCACCTGTAGTTTCATGTATTTTTTTTGCGCGAATATTAGCCATTGTGTCGCTCCTTATAATCTTTCCAGTAGAGAATCGCTTGCTCAATATGACGTTTCTGCGCCTTTTTATCGCCGCCTAATAATAAAATAACAATTTCTTGCCCATGCTCTGCAAAGTAAACACGATATCCTGAACCATAATGAATACGTAACTCAAAAACGCCATTACTAACCCGTTTATAATCGCCTCGTTGCCCCAAAGACAAACGACGTACTCGATTATTAATTTGAGCGACCACAACGTGGTCTTTCAAGCAATCCATCCACTCGGTAAATGGCTCTTTACCGTTTTTCGTTCTGTATAACCTTAAAGATTTCACATTGGACTCACTGAACTTTATTGTAGTTTATAAACTACAAATATCGAGGATGAGATAAAAATATTATTAGGCATTCGTTCACAACATCAGAAGAGCAAATTCATAGATCAGCTCATTTTGAATATGGTACAAAACTTGTATAAGGCAGGAGCAGTTGCATCAACATGTCTAGTGGAATTTATTTTTTGTCTCCCACAAATCCGTATTTTTTTAGATAGCGAACGATTCTTTCCGCGACGATTGTGATGTTGGAACGGCCTGTACTGAAAACCACATCGGCTATTTCTTCGTACAAAGGACGGCGAATACTCTCTAAATCAATTAATTTTTCTTTTACATCATCGCAACGTAGCAATGGACGGTTGTATTTATTATGTTGCGTCCGTTTTAATTGCTGAGAGATCGCTGTTTTTAGATAGATCACAGTGCCATTGTCTTTTAATAACTTTCGATTCTGCTCGAGCAAAATACTGCCTCCACCTGTTGCTAAAACGATGCGATCTTGTTTCACCAACTCTTCTAAAACCAATGTCTCTCGTACTCTGAAACCCGCCTCACCTTCCACATCAAAAATCCAACTTAAATCAACACCTGTCCTTTCTGCTACAACACGGTCTGTATCGAAATAGCTCATACGAAACGCGTCCGCGACCGCTTTACCAATCGTGCTCTTCCCCGCCCCTAAAGGACCGACTAAAAAAATATTGGATAATTTTCGTGAAGTATTCATTTATCTAAAGACACTATCTCTGGAGTAATAAAAACGAGTAATTCTCTACGCTGATTTATTGTTTTCTTGTGTCGAAATAATACACCAAGCCCCGGAATGTCAGAAAGGAGTGGAATTCCTTCAACACCGTACGTTTGCGTTTGTTCGTATAGCCCCCCTAAAACAACCGTTTGGCCGCTCGAAACGATTACTTCACTATCTAAGTGATTTGTATCAATCGTTGGCTCCCCTTTGACTTCCTGACTTCCCCGCTTGTCTTGATTCACGCTCAACTTGAGTACAATCCTTTTGTTAGGCGTAATTTGAGGAGTTACCAACAACTTCAAAACCGCTTTTTTAAAGCTCGTGGAAGTAGCGCCTTCTCCAGCAGATTCTTGATAAGGAATTTCCTCACCTGCTTCAATGCTGGCTGATTTGCGATTTGCCATCAGCAAATTGGGTGCCGCAATAATTTCCGCTAACCCTTTGCTCTCCAATGCGGATAGTTCGAGATCTAACGTGGTCCTGGATGCAATTTTTGCTAATGCCAATCCAAAATGCCCGGCCTGACTTGATGTGGCAGGTAAATTCACCGCTAATCGTTTCGCCACATCAACTTCTTTAGAAGAAACTCCTTTTGCAAGATCGTTTGCGCCCTCTAATGTGCCTGAAAAGTGATTGCCGCTCGTAATCCCAAAACGCACACCAAACTCACGTTCATAACTGTCATCAACACTGACAATGCGCGCACGAATAAGTACTTGCTGAGTCGGCACATCCAATCGTTTTACTAATTGAAACAATTGCTGCATATGCTCCGGAGCTGTTTGAACGATGAGTGTATTTGTTCTCTCATCCACAACGATCGATGCTTTCTGTTTCCTTTTATCTAAGAGCTTTTTCAGATCCGCGGCTTTTGCGTATTTCAATGCAATCACGCGATAAGCATCTGCGCGATCGTTATCGATATCTAGTAATTGCTGAAATTGCTGCAAATTAGAATACGGCTCAACATAGGTCATGTTTCCAACCTGCTTTTTGACAAGCTTCTTTGAAAGCAAGATAACGTTCAGAGCCTCGTTGTAAGAAACCTGCTTTAAATCAAGGGTGACAGACCCATTGATTGCATCATCGACAATCACGTTTTTGTTGAATTCATGGGCCAACCAATTCAGTACGTATCGCGTCGACATGCGGTGACACGATAAATTAAAAGTTGTTTTTGCTTGAACAATGATCGACAAAAACAGCATGGGCACAATCAGCAGATTTTTTTTATTGTGTTTCATGGGGGCTTTCTTCTGTTTGTGAAAGAAGAGAAATAACAAATTTATCCGGATAAGCGCTGAAAATGGTACGAGAAGCTTCTATTTTTCCGACACGAATAGAGTCATTTGAAACACGATCCCCTTTTTGAACGGATTGATATTGATTTTTATAAACAAGAAAGGCCGTTGAATGATCATGTAAGGAAAAAGCCCCTACCATTTTGATCTGTTCAATGGGAACACCTGAAAAATAAACCGGTTTAGTGGGCTCTTGTTTCCTCTGAGATCTCTGTTTTTCTTTAAAGTTCTGCATGACGTCTAATTCTTGCGCCAGCGATTTCAGCTCATGATCCGCAATCAATGCAGCATCATTGTCTTTCTGCTCGATAGCTTTTGTTTTTCCTGGATGGCAAGCACAAAGAGCAATACTGAGGATGCTTAGAAAAAAGATCATAATTTTTTTCATGCGTTCTCCTGGGAATGTGCCGAAAAAGCGGTTAGATGTGCTCGACAAACATAATTGGCAGTCGCGTGCTGGCAATTTATTGAATCTATAAATATAGGAAGTGATGAACGAGAGAGGTGATCAATAGTTGTTTTGAGCGCAAGCTGATTCATCGCAAAAAATACTTTATATCTCATGGCTTGCAGAGCCGTTTGTGCGTCTTTGTCTCGATCTTGCAATGCCACAATTCTTATTTGTTTCGTCCTAAATAAACTTCTGATCGCGCTCGTCACATTTTGTTTCGAATAAAAATAAAGCGATTTATATAGTTTTAAATCGAACCGCCTCTTCTCGGCCGTTTGATAGACGACCCGTAAATCACGCGCTTGATTTAATGCTTGTTGATACGTCTGAATCAGCTGATGCTGTTCGTTCTTTAGCTCAGTTATCTCCGCCAACTGTGGACGACAGATTAATTGAAAATAACCTCCGGCTATCGAACAAACAGCGATGCAGACACCCATCATCTGATAAAAATCATTCATTTTTTATGCGCTCGCTCTCGACGAAGAGGAGCATCCCTGCTCGATAAAAGAACAACCTCCAGTTGTCTTTTGACGCGATCACTTCTTCTCTTTGCTTTGTAGATTTGATGCAGCATCAACGCTGTTGATTGATTCTCTACATTCAGTTTTGTTAATTTTTTTTTAATCCATTCTGTCTTTAAAAGAATCTCCTCGTTATGCCTTTTCACACGATGCATCCAAACGGAAAGATAGAGTTGCGCACTTGAAAGACACACGGCCATCAATAGAAACCCACTGATAACAAACCATAAAAATCGTCTCCTTTTCTTTGCTTTCTCCCGTTGACGCCAAGGTAAGAAATTAATGTCCTCCATATCGCTCACCTCAACCTGCGCATCGCTGTACCTGTCGCAACCTTTAAATAATTAGGATCGATCAAACGCCCTGATTGATGCGTCGCGCCTTCAATGGGGGGAACATATTTCAGGTAACGTTGCATGGAGACTTCTTCAGGCTCTATCGCCACTACGTTTAATGACAGTTCATGTAGGTGATGCAACACCTCGTTTAATACAGTCACTCTTATGGCATACAAAATGATCTGTTGTTTATCTATTTCAAAATCAATCGCTAACGTTTCATGAATGTTTGGAAAGTATTTTGTTGGGTTGTATTGCAAATCGATTGCGAGAAAATCTTCGTTCATGTGTAGGTCTGGAAGAATCGTTTTTTTAAGCACCTGTTCGTTTGGGATCGACACTCTGACTTCGTTTTTTACACGGCGAGGTAATGGATCAAAAAATTGCTTTGCTTTTTTTCGATCATCTTCGACCTCTTGGTTCCATGCGATCGCGCCGACGGGAACCCCTGTTTCCAAAACGCATCCGGTACAGATCGTTTTATTAATGTAAAGGCCAATGGATGTTTTCATGTATTGATTGTGGGATGACAAAGATTTTTAAGTAAGCGCACTTTGTACGCGTTTTTATATGCCGTCATTCCCGCGAAAGCAGCCTGCCGTCATTCCCGCGAAAGCGGGAATCCAGATTTGGATCCCCGCTTTCGCGGGGATGACTTTGAATGATTCGCCGTTTTATGTGGATGTGCATTTGGATCCCCGCTTTCGCGGGGATGACGGCTGAAGAGCGCGGGGATGACGGCTGAAAAGTGCGGGGATGATGATGGAATCTGCCTCGCGATCATGGGGTTCTCCATCTATAATCAATTCATTCTTATGCAACATCTTATTCCAAAAAACATGTTCACTTTTAAACGCCTATTCCGTTATACGATCCTTACATGCCTCATTTTAGGCATCGCGCTCGCCTTCGGGATTACTTGGCTTGAAACGACTTTGCCTGACGTTGAAACGCTTAAAGATGCACACCTTCAAAGTCCACTGCGTGTCTTTTCGGCAGATAACAAACTCATTGAAGAATTCGGCAATATTCGTCGTTCAGCCATCACGCTCAATCAAGTACCGAAACAATTAATACAAGCCACTTTAGCGACTGAAGATCAGAGGTTCTTTGAGCACAGTGGAGTTGATTTTTTTGGTTTAGCACGAGCGGCTGTAGTGTTAGTGCTCACCGGACAAAAACAACAAGGTGGTAGCACCATTACGATGCAGGTGGCTCGAAATTATTTCCTCACACAGAAAAAAACTTACACCCGTAAATTAAAAGAAATTTTGCTCGCGTTTCGCATCGATCATGCGTTTACAAAAGAAAAAGTTTTAGAGCTGTACTTCAATAAAATTTTCTATGGAAACCATGCCTATGGCATTGGCGCCGCTGCGAAAATTTATTACGGGAAAAATTTGAACGAACTCACATTGCCTCAACTCGCCATGCTGGCCGGCTTGCCGAAAGCACCTTCGACGATGAATCCACTGGTAAATCCAACAGCAGCTAAAGCGCGACGAAATCATGTTTTGGAAGCAATGTATGAACAACATTACATTGATAAAGCAACCTATTTAAATGCGGCCCAAGCTCCACTAACCGCCAAATATCACGACCTAAAAATCTCTGTGCATGCGCCTTATGTCGCAGAAATGGTGCGACAACTCATGGTTTCGCAATATGGAGATAATGCTTATACGCAAGGATTTAATGTCTACACCACTATCGACAGCCAATTACAAAAGGCGGCTTCGCATGCATTGAGTAAAAATTTGATGGCCTATGATCATCGCCACGGTTATCGCGGTCCTGAACAGAATTTAGGATCCCCCAATTTAGACAATCTGGAAGATTGGTTACAAACACTGTCTGCTATACCAGACATCAACAACCTACAACCGGCGGCTGTTCTTTCGTTAGACGATCAATCGGCCACAGCGCTCTTGAAAAATGGACAAACCATTACTGTTCCATGGGATGGATTATCGTGGGCGCGAAAACAAATCATGCAAGACAATCAGGAATATTTAGGGCGATTACCCTCCACAGCAAGTGATGTTCTACGTGTCGGGGATGTCGTTCGTGTCATGCAAAATGATCAGCACGAATGGGTATTAACACAAATTCCGAAAGCCCAAGCGGCGATTGTTGTCTTGAATCCTAAGAATGGTGCCATCGAAGCATTAGATGGGGGCTTTAATTATTACAAAAACAATTTCAATCACGCGACACAGGCCTCTCGTCAACCGGGATCTGCATTTAAGCCTTTTATTTATTCTGCAGCACTTGCAAAGAAGCTCACGCTCGCGACCACGATCAATGATGCTCCGGTTGTGATGTCTGATACGGGAGAAAATGATTTGTGGCGTCCGGAAAATGACACGGGAAAATTTTATGGCCCTACGCGATTGCGGGTTGCGTTAAATAAATCACGTAATCTCGTTTCCATTCGCTTATTAGCGAAGATTGGTATTCCTTACACGATTAATTATCTCACTCGTTTTGGTTTCGAACGCGATCAACTGCCGCCAACTCTTTCACTTGCTTTAGGCACTGCAAATGTAACGCCGTTACAATTGGCGACAGCTTATGCAGTCTTTGCAAACAAAGGGTTCCTTGTGAAGCCGTATTACATTGATCAAATTGTTAATACAAAACATCAAACGATTTACAGGGCACAACCGCTCATTGCGAGCGATAACACAGACAACTCCAATCCGCTGATGCATGGATCGCTAGCTCCTCGCGTAATTACTCCTCAAAACGCTTACCTGATGACGTCCGCATTACAAGATGTCATTAAATATGGAACGGCGCGTCGCGCACTCGCGCTCAGACGCAACGACATCGCGGGGAAGACAGGAACAACCAATGAGAAAAAAGACGCTTGGTTTAGCGGATATACACCGCACTTAGTAGCAACGGTTTGGATGGGGTTTGACCAACCAAAGCCATTGTATGAATACGGTGCGCAAGCAGCGTTACCCCTGTGGATTGACTTCATTCACGATGCTTTAAAAGAACAACCAAATACGCCTTTCGTACAGCCCGAGGGGATTGTGACAGCTCGCATAGATAAACGAACGGGGCTTCTCACATCCGCGCACGATGCTGATGCGATGTTTGAACTATTCGATACGGATGCGTTGCCTTCAAGCAGTGCATCTCTACCCAAAAACACTGACAACACGACCGATAGCGATGAGCCTTTGTATTAGAGGGATGTATGTCTAAACCGCTGCCAAAAAAATTCTTTCACCAAGACGCGCAGATATTGGCAAAACAGTTGATTGGTAAAGTCATGCGATCGAAATATCACGATATGTGGCTGTCAGCTCAAATCATTGAAACAGAAGCTTATTATTTGGCAGACAAGTCCAGTCATGCGTCTTTAGGTTTTACTGAAAAACGCAGCGCTTTGTTTATGCCTGCCGGCACAATTTATATGTATTACTCGCGGGCGGGCGATTCGTTGAATATTAGTTGCAAAGGAAAAGGTAATGCTGTCTTGGTGAAATCAGCGGTGCCTTATTTTGACGACAATGCACAAATGATTGAAATGATGCGGCAATTAAACCCTGCAAAAAATGGGGTGAGATCGATTAATAAGCTTTGTGCAGGTCAAACGTTGTTGTGCCGCGCGTTGAATTTGAAGGTTAAAGAATGGGATCAGCAACCGTTCGATCCGAAACGGTTTTTTATTGAAGATGTGGGGTATCAACCCAACACATTGATTCAAACGACTCGCTTAGGGATCTCAGAAGGACGGGATGAAGATTTACCGTACCGATTTATTGATTACGATTACGTGGATTCATGCACCAGCAATCCATTACGAAAGAAGAAAGAAGTTTTCTGGACGCTGATTCCTGCGTCAGATCTTTAGCTTTCGCGGGAATGACAACAAAGTGTTTTCGTTCAGAAATACAAAAGTCCATATTCCGTGACTACTGCATCCAAACAAATATCCCACGATTCAGTATGAATCTCTGGCAATTCTTGAAAGGCATACGCTAAGCCACAAAGAACAGGTTTTTGCGCTGTACATGTTGTCTTAAAGGCAAACGTTCGATCGTAATAACCACCACCCATGCCAATGCGATGGCCTCTCGCATCAAAGGCCGTTAGAGGAGTGATGACTAAATCAAGTTCATAAACATTGATCGCACGTACCCGATCAAAAGAAGGTTCATAAATACCAAAACGATCACGGACCAAATCGTCATTAGGATCATATGGCATAAAACATAAGCGCCCTGCAGTATCTGGGTCAAGTACAGGGAGATAACAGGTTTTGTTTAAACGCCAAATCGCTTCAATCATTGGCTGAGCACTTATTTCCGCGCCTTTTGCCATATAACAAGCAATGTGCTGACTCTTTCGAAAAACATCAGATGCTAATAAATGACTCGCGGCTCTTTGAGCCAATTGAGTTCGTTCAATAAGAGATAACTGATCACGACGCAAGTGCATCGCTTTTCGTAAGTCTTTTTTAAAGGAAAGAAGTGATGACATATGTAAGGATTTTTAATGTATTAAAATTCTTTTTGATCACTTTGCGTCAATAATTCAACAATACGTTTCTGCATATCAGCAATACGCTCTGACAAGCTTTCAACGTACTTATCTTCACGGTGTTCAGAACTCAAAAACAGATGAGCAATGTTTAATGAGGCAATAATGGCCACTCGATCTAAACCGACCACCCGACCATCATCATGAATTTTCCGCATTTCTTTATCGACAAAAGCAGCCGCTTCTTTCAACGCCTCTACTTCCGACACTGGACACTTGATTTTATAAGATCTGCCTAGGACTTCGACAGAGATGGTATTTGCTTGGTCTGTCATTGTTTATTCACCTAATGATTTAAGACGTTCGATCATCTGTTCAATGCGCTCAATAGCAATGTTATTTTTTTCAGACAAGGTATCGCGCTCAGACAAAATCTGCGCTTGTTTTTCTCTCAATAAATTATTTTCTTCTTTTAATCGATTAAAACGCTGCATTAAAGCCTCGAATTGACGTTCAAACCGATCTAAAACTTCTATATCCATAGTATTAAAACCCTCAAAAATTAAGAGGCAGTAATATAGTTGCCTTCCCATACACGGTCAATTGACGATACATATTCGCAGAAAAGTGATTTATCACTTCCCTACATTAGTTAGTTGATCCAACGCTGCTTTACGAAAGGCGAAAGGATCGGAGATGTTTTTGTAGGGGGAACGTGCGCTGCCTACGTCGTTAAATGTCAGTGTTCCGTATCCTAAAAAACGCCCGCCTAACGATTGCTCTACGTTAATCGATGCAATGTTCTCTAATGCAATTTCCATAGAGCTTCTAGAAAGCCATCCCATCTTAAGCATGATTCGTCTGTTGGTGACGGCTAACTCGGATTGCGTGTAATCAATAAACGCATCGAAGCCTGTTACGAGTGCAATAAAAAGAGGTAATAAAAACACTTTTTCCATTAACCCAAGACGTAAAACAAAAATAAGTGAAATAAACACCCAAGCAATGGGCCATCCAAACACGATCCAATGCCTATGCCCTCGATGAATGACTTTCTCATCAGGTAATAGGTTGTTATCAATATAACTAGTCATCATTGACCTCCTTTGAACTTCTAAAAAAAACCATCTCTAACAAAATCCGATTAAAGCGCTTAGTCAACTTATCCTTATGGATAAAACTATCTTTGCTAAAATATATCCTTCTGCAGAAGGATATGCGTAAAAGGTTACTCCACCGCTATATCTGTGACGCGTTGGTAGCCTCTTGGAAGTTTGCTGCCTCGCTTGCCGCGTTCACCTAAATAATGTTCGATGTCCTTCGTCTTTAATACTAAATAATGCTTTCCAGAAGTAATTCGGAGCTGTTGCCCTTTTGTTAAAACAACCACCCCAACCACAAATTCCTCTCCGCTCATAAATTTCGGTTTAGCAATGCCGATGATTTTATTTCCTTTTCCTTTCGCCAACAGCGGCAACTCTTTTACAAGAAAAACCAACATACGTCCTTGACTGGTTACGGCGATTAACCAATCGCTTTTTATATTGGTGATCCATGCGGGTTTCAATAATTTCCCCGGTGGAGAGACCTTCAGAACAGCCTTTCCGTTACGGTTTTTTGCGTGCAAATCCCCTATTTTTGCGAGAAATCCATAGCCTTGGCTCGATGCCAACACACACAGCTGATCGTCTTCTCCCATCAACACGGCTTCGAAGGTAGCGCCAGCAGGGGGATTCACTCGACCGGTGATCGGTTCGCCCAAACCGCGCGAAGACGGCAAAGAATGCGCTAATAACGAATACGAACGGCCCGTTGAATCTAGAAATACAGCAAATTGATTGCTTTTTCCTAATGCAAAATCTTGGCACTCGTCACCTGATTTATAGCTCAAAGCATATGGATCAACTTCATGTCCCTTTGCAGACCGCACCCAACCACGCTTCGATAAAACAACGGTCACAGGCTCTGAAGAAATAATGTCATGTTCTTGCAGCGCATGTGCTTCTTCACGCTCTATTAAAGGCGATTTCCTCGGGTCACCGTATACCTCTGCATCGTGTAACAGTTCTTCACGAACTAACTTTTTCAAACGCGCAGGAGACGAGATTGTTTTTTCTATTCCGGCCCGCTCGTCTGACAATTCTTTTTGTTCCCCACGAATCTTTTCTTCTTCCAATTTCGCTAAATAACGTAATTTTAAATCGAGAATAGCGTCCGCTTGTTGCTCACTCAATTTGAATTGCTTCATGAGCTGCACTTTTGGGTCGTCTTCATAACGGACGATGCGAATGACTTCATCGAGATTTAAATAAGCAACCAATAAACCATCCAAAATATGCAAGCGCGCAACCACTTGATCCAAACGAAACTGCAATCTTTTTTGCACGATCTGCAATCGGAAAGAAAGCCACTCCGTTAAAATGGTCCGCAAGTCCTTCACTTGCGGCCGGCCGTCCAAACCAATGATATTCAAATTCACACGATAGTTTTTTTCTAAATCCGTTGTCGCAAATAAATGCCCCATCAACTCGTCCATATCGATACGGTTTGAACGCGGAACAATCACTAATCGCGTGGGATTTTTATGGTCAGATTCATCGCGCAGGTCTTCGACGACAGGTAATTTTTTCGCCTGCATTTGGGCTGCGATTTGTTCCAAAACTTTGTTGCCAGAAACTTGAAAAGGCAGCGCAGTAATCACAACGCCTTCTTTTTCCTTTTTATAAACCGCGCGCATACGAAATGTGCCACCCCCTTTTCGATACATGTCGATCAATTCTGCTCGAGGCGTAATGATCTCCGCATGCGTTGGACAATCCGGCCCTTGAATGTATTCACAAATTTCTTCTAAAGGAGCTTTTGGGTGATCCAATAAATGCACACAGGCGTGCACCACTTCACGAAGGTTGTGGGCAGGAATATCCGTTGCCATCCCAACAGCGATACCGGTTGCGCCGTTTAATAAGACATTCGGTAAACGCGCCGGTAAGACGGCTGGCTCTTCTAAGGTGCCATCGAAATTCAAAACCCATTCGACAGTACCTTGATCCAACTCCGCCAATAACGTTTGTGCATATGGCGCTAAACGCGACTCGGTATACCGCATAGCAGCAAATGATTTTGGATCGTCCAAGGATCCCCAATTTCCTTGGCCATCAACTAAGGGATAGCGATATGAAAACGGCTGAGACATCAGCACCATTGCTTCATAACAAGCAGTGTCTCCGTGCGGATGATATTTACCTAATACGTCTCCTACCGTCCTCGCGGATTTTTTATATTTTGCTGTGCTCTTCAAACCCAGTTCCGACATGGCGTATACAATGCGTCGTTGCACGGGTTTCAAACCATCGCCAATAAACGGCAATGCGCGATCCAAAATGACATACATGGAATAGTTGAGGTATGCGTTTTCTGTAAATTCTTTTAAAGGTCTTTGCTCAACGTCGTTGAGTCCCTGAACAGTCATAAATAGCCTCTTTACATAATTCCGTAATAAAAGAAATGAACATCATTTCCCTGTCATTCCCGCGAAAGCTAAGAATCCAGTTTAGATATTTCCTGGATCCTTAGCCTACCTACGCGGGGATAACGGATACAAAACTTCTACAAGCGCCAATAAGGGATGTTTTTCGCCTCAAGGTCTGCAATATCAAAAATTGATTTCACATCAATTAAACAAGCAGGTTGCTTCATCTTTTTGAGATAAGCATCCAGTGACTTCTCAACCAACTCTTTGTGTGCAACAGCAATGATCAATGCATCGCATTTCGGTAAATCGTCCCAAGCAACTAAATCAATATCGTATTCATTTTTTGCTAACTCAAGATCTGCAATTGGGTCGTGCACGGAAACATTCACAAAATATTTTTTTAACCCTTTCACAACATCAACTACTTTTGAATTGCGAAGGTCTGGGCAATTCTCTTTAAAGGTAAGCCCTAATACATTCACGCGAGCTTTTGAAACCGCGATGCCCAAACTCAACATTTTTTTGACGGTTTCGCTGGCGATGTATTCACCCATACCGTCATTGATGCGTCTACCGGCCAAAATGACTTGAGGGTGATAACCCAGCATCTCTGCTTTGTACGTTAGATAATAAGGATCTACCCCAATGCAATGGCCGCCCACTAGTCCTGGACGAAAAGGAAGAAAATTCCATTTTGTGCCAGCAGCTTCGAGCACTTCCAATGTGTCTATTCCTTGGCGATGAAAGATCACAGACAATTCATTCATTAAAGCAATATTCAAATCCCGTTGTGTATTTTCAATCACTTTTGCAGCTTCCGCGGCTTTAATGTTTGAAACACGATGCACGCCCGCTTCGATAATAGTTTCGTACAGTTCAGTCACTTTATTTAATGTGTTTTTACAATCGCCGGAAACGACTTTAACAATATTAGTGAGCGTGTGTTTGCGATCGCTCGGATTAACGCGTTCAGGAGAATATGCGACGAAGAAATCTTGCTTCCATCGCTTTTCGGAAGCTTGCTCGAGCACAGGAACGCATACTTCTTCTGTGGCGCCTGGATATACGGTGGATTCATAAACAATAATCGCACCAGGTTTTAAATGAGCGCCGGCTAATCGGCTTGCAGCAATGAGCGGTTCGAAATCCGGCTGATGCGCCACATTCACAGGGGTTGGCACCGCAACAATAATAAAATCCGCTTCTTTTAAGCGGGCAGCGTCTTCCGTAAATTCAAGCAATTTTGCTTTCGTTAAAGCTTTTGGCTCTATTTCATAAGTAACATCTCGCCCTTTTTTTAGAGCTTCTACTCGCGATTTTGAGATATCAAACCCAATGGTTTTGAATTGCCTGCCAAAGGCTGTTGCCAACGGCAAACCAACATATCCCAAACCAATAACAGCAATTGTGGCATTCATAAGGTTTCCTCAAGCTCAAAAAGGAGGCGCATGGTAATACAGTTTTTAGTAGCAATGGTAAGAATTGGGAAGTGGAAAAATTGCTCGTTTGCATTGTGTCAAAAGCGGGCTATTTTTGAGAGATATCGTTTTTAAATAATAAATTAAGAAGAAACAAATTATGGGTAAAAAAGTTAAGGGAAAGGGAAAGGGAAAGAGAAAAATAATGCCACTTGCAGTCTGGTACGAAATGTCTGAGCGTTCTAACCTTGTTAAAAATCTGTCATTGGCTTTCAAGAACCTTCCCGCTGAAAAATTTCATTCTTGTTTCATAGAACAACTAGAAATACATAAAGATAAAACGATTGATCAGCTAGATTTAAGCGGCAATGATCTTAATGACACAACCATAGAAAAGATATGTGAAACACTGCAGGAGAAAAAACACTGCATTCAAAAGCTACTCTTAAGTGCTAATAATTTTGGATATAAAGGCGCATCGGCTGTAGCTGAATTACTAAAGAATTCTTCAATACATTTCGTAGATTTGTCAGGAAATTTTTTATCAAGCAGTAATATATTTGACAAAAATGCTGCTTGTTTCTTTGGGCAATATCAAAACTTCTCCGGCATAGAGGCTCTAGCTCAGGCTGTTGCCAGTGCAGAGCAAGAAGGCCGAGAAATTATAGTAAAAACTTCCCTCCTTAACTGGCCCTTTTTTCTAAATGAGGCTAGAGAAACGCTTGAGACTAAAAAACAAAATTTGACGCTTCGATAAAATTTCTTTCGCCCAACCCAACAACACCTGTTTTTACCGTCATTCCCGCGTAGGCGGGAATCCAGTCATCGTAGAAAATGCAGATCCCTTATCGCCCTGTCATTCCCGCGTAGGCGGGAATCCAGAGAAGAAATATATTAATTCTGGATCCCCGCTTTCGCGGGGATGACGATGAAGAACTTTCGCGGGGATGACGAGAAACCGTCGATGGAAAACAGCCCAAACCAGTCTGGATCCCCGCCTACGGGGATGACGGGAAAGAGATCGCGGGGATGGCGCGACAAACCTGAATTCCCTTCGATAACTCTCATCATGATTGAAGTGATAGCAATCGCGTCTATTTGTAAATTATGTAGAATTATTTTCTTATAAAAATATTTTAAAAAAGGAGCTTGAAATGTTTTTGCAAGGGGCGCTCGCACTTGTTCAGATGGTTTTTTTACCGGGTCTTTTAATCACTTTTTATTTCAACTTGAATGATGGCTTAGTCCGCACGGGATTGCTTTCTTTTGCGCTCAGCTTGATCACGAATTACATCCTTGTTGCTCTACTAACTTTGTTGCATCTCTATAATTTCACGGCCCTTCTTGTGCTGTTTGTTATTGAAATGCTTCTCTTCATTCGTTTTATCTTTGGTTATGGAGAAACCGCCTTTAAAAACAAAGTGCATTTCAGACAATCGTGCGCGCTTATCGCCGAGCAGAGTGCACCAAAAATTCTTTTAACTGGGTTGGCTTTGTTCTCTATCGTTTCCATTGTGTGGATATACATCAACTCCCCTATTCATGCGCTGTTTTCTGTGCCTGATGGAATCTTGCGTTGGAACACATGGGCCACTTTGTGGTCTCAAGGTCATTTTCCAACAGACACTTGGAACTACCCTCAACTGCTACCCACTAATTGGTCTATTAGTTATGTCTTTATGGGCAGCCCCTTTGTGCAATTGTTCTCAAAATTCACAATCTTCTTATTTCCCGCAGGAATTTTGTTCGCTTTATGGGATCTGTTTTTACGAACCAAAAAATTTAGTTACGTCGCGGCCATGATTGCAACGACATTCATCAGTCATCTCGTGTTAAACCATCGAGCTTTTGAGGGATATGCGGATGTTGCCTGCGCTTTCTTTGCGTTGATGGCTTTTTATTGGGTGATACAGGCTCGATACGAAACACAACACACTGTAAGAAATTTATTCCTGGGCGCCGTTATGGCCGGCGCTGCTGCTTGCACGAAACAGTCGGGTCTTTATATTGCAGCCATCTATCCCGTATTGATGTATCTGTTTGTATTTCGAGCGGAAACTTCTTTGGACAGCAAACAAAAAATAAAGGCACTATCGATCAGTTGCTTCACCTTGTTGATACTTATTCTCCCAACCTATGCTTTCACGCATACACCTCCCGCCGTGCTGCCGCTGGATCCAAACGATATCGTGTTATCCGCGGATCCTTATTACACACTTGCTTTTTGGCAACGCGGTCTATTCGGCATTCGATACTTACACAGCATGCTTGGTTTTTCTCCATGGTTAATCCTTTCTGCTGGAATCATCGTCGCGCTCTCATCCTTGTATTCCTTATTCATCGATGCCACTGCTCGCAAATTAACGCTACTCATTGTGGTTCCCTATTTCTTGATTTGGCTATTCACCGTTAGTTATGACCCACGCAATCTGGCGTTTGTCATTCCGTTTGCCGGCATTGTCGTAGGAGTCACTTTAACGAAATTTTTTGAACGCTTAGGAAGCAAAAGAGCATGGATTTTGTTTGCCGCAATTGTTGGAACGGGTGCGCTTTCTTTGATTCTCTTTTCCAAACCTATCGATAACGCGCTCATTAAAAAACAAACGCAGCTAAAACTGTATTACATCGGCTCTTATTTAACGAATAAGGTGATTTACAAACACATCAAAAACAATCAAGCGACTGTTATGTCGAATTACATTTATCTGGATCGCGAGCCTCTCTTTGAAAAACGAGCGACATTCGAACAATTCATCGACATCCCTGGAATGGTTAAACATATACAACAAATAAAACCGGATTACCTGATCGTGCATAAGTACGTCTTGACGTATTACCTCAGTAAAATCGTGCTGAACCATCGAAAAGATTTCATTCCCGAAAAAACGGCGATGAATTTTATTTACCATGAGAAGCCGATCGATGAGAAAAAAATGAATGTATATATTAAGAATAAAATTTTGAAACAGTCTTATGTGCAACAACACTACAAACTCGTTTACAAAGATAAAAACATGGTGATCATGCGCAAAAAATAATAGCCACTCCAGAACATTGCCATGCCCGCTTTCATTTGCATGGCAACTAGAATCTTCAGGAACTCCATATAAAAGGAACTTAATAAAATGAAAATAAATCAACTCATTGATTACGCCATCGACCACAAAGCAACTGATTTACATTTGTCGTGTGGCCGCCCCCCCATCGTTCGAATCGACGGAGATTTGTATATTGTCGATGCAGTCAATGCAGAGTTTCTTGAAGAAAAAACAATTGTTGAAATGCTAAAACCCCTGATTCCCTCAGAGTATGCCCCTCTCTTAAATGGCAATGAGGAAATCGATTTATCCATCACTTTTTCGAAAGTGGCTCGCCTTCGAGTAAATATATTTAGACAAAGCCGCGGCTTAAGTGTGGCGTTGCGATTGATTCCTTACTATCCGCCCAGTTTGGAAGAATTAGGGTTACCGAAAATATTAAGTAGATTGTGTCAGTTACCACACGGAATTATTTTAGTCACAGGGCCTACCGGTAGTGGTAAATCTACTTCTCTGGCCGCTATGGTCAATTATGTCAATCAAACCTTCTCTCGGCACATCATTACCATTGAAGATCCGATTGAGTATATTCATCAACATAAGAATTGTTTGATAGATCAACGAGAAGTCGGGCATCAAACAAAGACTTTTGATATCGCGCTGCGTGCTGCTTTGCGAGAGGATCCTGATTACATTCTTGTGGGAGAAATGCGGGATTTGGAAACCATTCGTATGGCGTTGACTGCCGCAGAAACAGGCCATCTTGTGTTTGCGACGTTACACACCAGTTCTGCTGCAAAAACAGTGAATCGAATCATCGATGTGTTTCCGTTGTCTGAAAAAGACATGGTGCGATCTATGTTGGCGGAATCGTTACAAGCGGTTATTTCACAACGACTGGTCAAGAAGATAACCGGGGGTCGAACGGTTGCGCAGGAAATCATGGTGTGTAACACAGCTATTCGAAACATGATTCGGGAAGGAAAAACACATCAATTGCATTCGTCAATTCAAACCGGTCAAAACATCGGCATGCAAACGCTGGAACAAGCGTTACAACAGCTTGTCGATCATCAAGTAATTACCGAACTAGAAGCCAGTATCAATATTTCGTCTGTGCAAGATTAGAAGGGATTAATTTAAGCATCGTAAATAAGGCTTGGATTGATTCCATATATCTTCCACTGTCATTTCTGCAAATTTAGTATTGCTCTACCATAAATAACAAATAAACTAGCACCTAATTTAGTACTAAATTAGGTGCGATATG
Organism: Gammaproteobacteria bacterium; assembly: GCA_018812595.1. Lineage (GTDB taxonomy): Bacteria > Pseudomonadota > Gammaproteobacteria > UBA12402 > UBA12402 > JAHJDF01. The sequence continues at coordinate 12,815 of JAHJDF010000040.1, read as the reverse complement.
AAATACATTACAGCTAGCGAATTGAAGCGACGAGGGGTCGTTGTATTGGAAGAACAGTTGCAATATGGCCCCCTACAGATCATGAAAAACAGCAAAGTCAGTTGCGTCGTCTTAAGCGAAGAAGAATACGAAAGGCTCCAAGCTTGTTGCGCAAAGCAGCCTGTTGTTTTTACTGGTTTATCAGAGATGTTGGAGAAACCATCCACCGGAAATAAATCACCAAAAGCTCTCTCAAAGCAGGTTGCTGCTAATAAAAAAGAATGGGGGAAGTCATGATTCTTTTTTTAGACAGCTGTGTTGTGATTTATTGGGTAGAGATGGCAGAACCTTATTACTCAAAGTGGATAAAGACGATGCAGCGCATCAATCGTCAATATCCTCGTGCTCCGCTCGCCGTCTCTCGTTTAAGTATTTTGGAATGCTTGGTGTGCCCGCTCCGAGAAAATAATTTGCAAACGTATCAGACCTATGTTGATTTCTTTGCAAACCCTGGTGTGAAAATAGTCGAGTTAGATGCGCGAGTAATAGATTTAGCAACACAAATCAGAGCACGTTATAGGCTAAAAACACCAGACGCGATTCAAGCAGCAAGTGCTTTATCTTTAGAAGGATCCGTGAAATTTATAACTAACGATGCAGCATTTACCAATGTGCCAAAATTGTCGGTTGTTAATTTTGAAATATGAACAAAAGAGAACTTCATTATGAAACATTGGATTTTTTTATGTGTTTTGTTGTTAGAGATAGGTGTTGCTCACGCGACAGTTCCGAATGTTGCTCTTGCTAATTACCAACATGCGTTACAGGGGAGAAAAGGTCATCGGTTTAACGCGAATCAAATTCGATCGTTTGTGTATCACTGGTTTGGTTTGCATGATGATCGTGCCGATATTCGACAGTCTTATGCTCTGCTATGTCCTTCAAAGCTGTTAATGATTTTCCCTGAAATCACTGTGCGCAATAAGGCGGACTATAAAAAATGGTATGACGGGGTTGGAAAGAACATTCGCAGCAATCTCCATCGCGTCCAGAAACTTGAAATTACTTTTTTGCCGCATCATCAATACCAACTGCATGTGGTAGTCCATTGGCGCGCCATCAGTCGGCAAAATAAATTCATCAACATGATTGCAGACCAAACGTGGTTATTAAGAGACAGCAACTCAACCGAACACCCTTGCATTCAAGAATACAAAATACGGGAGTTCACTCCGATAAATTGATGTGATTGCTAATCTTGGTGAGAACAACTGGATAGATCGACGGCATTCCATTGAAATTTCGATCTTGTTACAAAGCATTAAAATCATTCTGACTTCTAAATCTAACTTTGTCTTGCTAGCTCGTGTTTTATTGTTTTAATTTCCCGTTTTGATTCAACAAGCTCTTGCCTTCCTCACGGTTTTATCAAGTTTGGCGAAACAATACGTCTCAATATTTCTTTCATTTCTGCGAATTTTTCGTTCTTTATTAGATTTTTATTTTGAGTAATCTGAAAACTGGGGGTATCAATAACAGCTTCGGAACAACGATATGAGATGTTTTAGCGCTCGTATTGCCAGGGATTTCATCAGGAATTTCTAATTTCCAGCCGACTACAAAACTTAACCGACTCACCGATTTTTAAGAAGCTTATTAATACTTCCAGTCATCTACTTCGTTTCGGCTTCCCAGATTTTTGGGTTCCATTCGGTGATGTTGCAGAGTTCGACACGGTAAGGTTTAACGATTACGACGACGTAGTTGGGATCATCCACGCCATCGAAATATTTGGCGATCTCTTCATTCCAAAAAGCTTCACGCTCTGCTTTTTCTGTGGAGACGTGCGCAATACCTTGAATTTGCAAATAGTCTTTCCAGTTCTTTGGATCGGTAACACCGCAAGTTAAATGCACTTCTGGATTTTTCTTGATCTGCTCGACTTTTCTTGCGCTTGCACAAGTAGAAAAACGAATCGTCATATCGTCTGAAACCGATACAGAAACATAACGAACCCAAGGTTTATTGTCCGGCGTCACCGTTGCAAAACTGGCAACACCTTTTGACTCTTTGATACAACTTATGATTTCTTTTTTTAAATCTTCCATTGCCTTCCCCTCGCTTGATCTAACCTATATGAGCAAACTGAATCATGTCCCACATCGGCAAATAAACGCCTAATGCCAACATGACAACCATCAAACCAACAATCGCTAACAACACAGGCTCCACATAATCGTTTAACCGCCTAATGTCGTAATCTACTTCTCTCTCGTAATATCTAGCCACTTTGCCAAGCACTTCATCCAAGCGTCCGGTCTCTTCTCCGACCGCAATAATCTGCAATGCCGCTTCGTTAAATAACGCAGCACGAGTAATTGATTGAGAAAAACTCTCGCCTTGTTCGATGCTGTCTTTGACTTCCAAAATTTTCTTTTGCACAAACAGATTGTCTGCAGCACCGGCAACCGTTGTTATTCCTTCAATAATAGGAACGCCTGCGCGCAACACCAAACTTAATACCCACGTGAACTGAGAAAGCATGATTCTAAGCTGCAAATTGCCAAACAAAGGAAAACGCAATTTATATTTATCCCAAGCATACCGAATCTTCTCTTTTGTTAAGGCATATCGAATGCCAATGATGACACCGATAATAAAGATCAATAACCATACCCAATAAGTCGTCAAGAAATTTGAAGATTCAATTAAAATTCGGGTAGGCAACGGCAGTTCTTTTCCAAATGAAGAAAAAATTAAAGCGAACTTTGGAATCACGAAGAAATTCATCACGACCATCGCCACCAAAATCGCGCTAATCACAATTAACGGATAACGCACCGCTGACACCAACCGTTTACGATTCAAAATCGCATTTTCAATAAACTTTGTTAGCTGTGAAAAAGCAACATCCAAATTTCCGGTATCTTCACCCACATGAATAATGCTGATAAAAATAGGAGAAAAAATCTTCGGATACTCTCGCAACATGTCTGTAAACGTTTTTCCAGCAATAATGCCCTCCGCAATTTCGCTGAGTGCATTTTTCATCGTTTTTGTTTTCGTGCTTTTTGCAAGTTGCTGAAGACCCCCAATAACAGGCACACCGGCTTCCAGCAATGTCGCCATCTGTTCACAGAAATTCATAAGTTCTTTTGGTTTAACCTTGCCCGTGGTCAATTCAATATTTAATTCACCAAATGGCCTTTTCTGCGCATCCAAAGATTCAATTTGGATAGGCGTCACTTCTTTCGCGGCAAGAAATTTCACAACCCCTTCGGTCGAGCTTGAATCAACTGTTCCTTGAATAATTTTTCCTTGATTATCTCGGCCACTGTATTGATAGATAGTCATATTATTTACTCTTGTTCCCCGGCAACTCGCATGAGTTCGTGTAATGTGGTCTCTCCTTGAATCACCAAGTCAAAACCGTAATCCAATAATGTTTTAAACGATTTCTCATTACGCACAGCCTCTTCAAAACCACCAGAATCATTACGCCTTAAAGGATCAACCATTGTGGTTTTGATTTCTAACAACTCGAAAACACCCGTACGACCTCTATAACCCGTGTAATTACATTGAGAACATCCGGTTCCATGAAAATATTTCTTTTGATCAAATCGTTCGCCTAAGACTTCTCGAAAATATGCTTCGTCTTGTGGCTCAGGGATATATTCCGTTTTGCAACTGTGGCAAATTCTTCGCACGAGTCGTTGCGCCAAGATCGCTCGAGTAGTAGCAGCAACCAGATATCCCGCAACCCCCATGTCAATGAGTCTGAGAGGAGAGGTCACTGCATTATTGGTATGTAAAGTTGCTAACACTAAATGTCCGGTTAGTGCTGCACGCATAGCAATTTCAGCGGTTTCTTGGTCACGAATTTCACCGACTAAGATGATGTCTGGATCTTGACGCAAGGAAGATCTCAGTACCCTTGCAAAGGTTAAGCCCAATTGAGCATTCACCTGGATTTGATTCACGCGATCGATGCGATATTCCACCGGATCTTCAATCGTCAAGATCTTCCGTTTAATGTCATTGATTTCAGAAATAGCGCCGTAAAGCGTTGTTGTTTTACCGCTACCCGTTGGGCCCGTAACTAACACAATGCCGTAAGGCAATTTAATTAGGTCTCGAAACTGTTTGAGCAACTCTGTCGACATACCAATTCTGTCTAACTGAATAAAGCCCTCCGCTTGATTCAACAATCGCATCACGATGGACTCACCATACTGAATAGGCATCGTCGACAAACGCACATCGATTGGCATACCTTTTACAGTAATGTTAAATCGTCCGTCTTGAGGCAATCTCTTTTCTGCCATGTTCAAACCAGCCATTAATTTCAGACGTTGGCTTAATGCTGCTGCAACACGTTTTTCATCAATGGTCTGCTCTTGTAATTCACCGTCTACGCGCAGACGGATACGAACAACGTCTTCAAAAGGCTCAATATGAATATCAGAAGCGCCTACTTGAACGGCATCTTCAAACACAGAACGCAGTAATTTCAAAACAGATGTATCTGCAAGCGCAATCGCTTCTGCTTCTTCCAACCTAGAAGAATCCAATTCCTGCTCTAACTGTTCAGCGAAATCATCAATCTCACCTTTTCGGCGATAAATCGTATCTAAAGATCGTTTTAAATCTGCTTCACGAACTAAAGCCAACTTTAAGGGGTGTTCTAAAATTAAAGACAGCTCATCCACGGCTAAAATATCCAATGGATCTACCATCCCCACTAAATATTTACCGTCGCTTTCTTCTGCTAATAAGATAGCTCGAAAACGCCTTGCGTGACTTTCAGGCAACTGCCTTGTAAGCGCGTAGTCCAACTCGTATTTCGCTAAATCGATAACAGGAAAACCTAACTGCTCAGAAAGAAAATTCAGTAACGTTTTCTCATCGGTAAAACCAAGATCGATTAACGTTTCTCCTAATTTCTTGTCATTTAAACGTTGCGATTTCAATGCGTTCTTGAGTTGCTGTTCTGTGATGACTTGTTTTTCAACCAACAAATCTCCAAGTTTAATTTTCCCGGCCATCGTTTCACTTCCACTATAAATACGCTAAAGACACTTCATATAAAGCGCCTTCAACATGAACCAAACACAGTAAATCTAATCCAGTCTTCCTTTTACGAAAGCCTGTACTTGCGGGGTTAACGGTTTGCCTGTCAACGCTCGCTGATATGCTTCGACAGCGGCGTTGTGTTTGCCTGTCGATTCTAAAGCGACGCCCAAGCCAACCCACCACATGGAATTGTCTGGCTGCAATTGCGTTAATTGATCGTAAATTTGAGCGGCCGACATGTACTGTCCTTTTTTCTGATACAACGCCGCCATCAACGCATAATAGTCTGGATAATCTTTCATTGACGGAGAACTGCTCTGCAACAACTGCAACGCCCGTGTTGGTAAGCCTTGGCTGGCATAGATATGTGCTTGCATGGAAATATACGGCGCATAAGAAGGATCCGTCATAAGGCCTTTGGACAAAACGAGTTTCGCTCGCGCGACATAACCATTCTTAATCAACAATGCTGCATATGTTTCTCTAATCGATCGATCGGAAGGCGATAAATTCATAGCCTCCCCCAGTAAGTTCATGGCGGCATACGTATCGCCAGCGTTGATGAGATCAACGGCGTGTTGAAATTTATCTTGTGCTTGTTCAACAGGCGTTAACGCGACCTCTTTCTTTTCCGGAACAACAGCCGTTTGATTTGGATTATGCAGAACCAACTGCAATGTATGCTGCACAAAACCAAGTTTCTCAACAGTCGTTTCTGGTAATAACTGCATGGTTACTAATACATTATTTGCTTCGGTTTTGAATTGTATGGATTGAATGGAAGTCTTTTCCACGGACGGTGAAATACCATCGGCTAATGTCGTGTTACTGAGTGTCAAGAAGAGTGCAGTATTCTGATTTTCATGTGAAATCGAATAATGTATGTCTTGAGTCAAATTAAAAGAAACAATCGTCGTTTGCGATTCAGGAGTAATGACAACATGTTGCAAAGAAGCTGTCTCGACGGCGGGTGTAATAGATTGCTGCTCTGCCTTTTGCATTTCATCTTTTGTCAAAGATTTCACTTGTACTGCAATTGCTTCTTGATGCTTCGGTTGAGCGATTTGTAACTTCTTTGCAAAAGGTTCTGCAATCCAAAAAAAGTGAATACCAAAACCCAAAATAATTAATAAACCAAAAATAAAAATAAACGAAAGAAAACGTTTTGAGCGCTTTTTCCCATCAGGACCTTTAGACAGCCCTTGAGGAATATCGTTCTGGGCATTTTGTTCATTTCTTTTCTGACTCTCTTCCAGATCTTTTAAAACCGTATTAATTAAACTCATCTTTATCTTCCTACAGAAAAATAAATTTCTATGCTCAAAACAACTAACAACGCCACAATAATATTAAATCCCCAAAACAATAGACGATCGCCCCACTCCCAAAAAGGCTGTGCCGCACTATCTGTATCACGAATCGCCAACTTCATTTCTTTTGCTTTCACAGCTGTTTTCTTTCGTCCATAAGCTGATAACAATGCTTTATGAGCAAGAATATTAATTAATCGAGGAATTCCTTGGCTGCTTTTATACAAAAGTGAACGAGCCGACTTGGAAAACAAATCACCCCATGTATATCCCGCTGTCGATAAACGATGTGACAGATAAGCATCCAGTTCGTCTCTGCTGAGAGGACGCAAATGATAAGAAAAAGTAATACGCTGTTTTAATTGACGTAATCGGGGTTGGTTAAGTTGCACGTCCAGCTCAGGTTGTCCAAACAAAACTATCTGCAATAGCTTATCTGACTCGGTTTCTATATTGCTTAACAGCCGAATTGTTTCGTAGCTTTCAAAAGACAAAACTTGCGCTTCATCAACAATAAGAACAACACGTTTGCCAGCTTGATAGAGAGAAATCAACTCGGCATTTACCAAACGCATCAACTGCGCTTTGTCAGCATCTTCAGGGAACGAAAGCCCCAACTCGCTCGCTAATGCTTTGTAGATCTCACGGCCATTTAAATCTGGATTTGGAAGATATGCGCTTACCGTATTGCCTTGTAGTCGATCTAACAATAAGCGACACAGCAAGGTTTTCCCCGAACCAACTTCACCCACTATTTTTATAAATCCCTCTCCTTGCGCAAGGCTCATCAAGATCGTATTCAGGGCTTCCTGATAAGTTGGCAAATCACAAAAAAACTTTGTATTCGGAGTTAATGTGAATGGATGAGCATCAAATTTAAAGTGAGCTAAATACATCGTTTATTTCTCATAGTGTGCCGGCAAGCTATACGGCGATTTTTTCTTTTTTAAATCGATCTTCGCTTCGTATTTAAAATCAGAAGGTAATGAAGCAACTACTCGGGCTGATTTCTTTAGTTGTTTTGTCCATGTTTTCTCGCCTACAACAATAGGTCTCAACAAAATTACTAACTCAAATTTTTCAGCTTCATTGCTATGCGAAGAAAGAAGATCGCCAATAATTGGAACATGTGATGCGCCTGGCGTTGAAGCTGTCTCTTCTGAAGAGGCATCTTCCATCAATCCTCCGATAACAATCACTTGCCCATTACGAGCTTTCACAATGCTATCGGATTCACGAATAGTACTCTTTGCAAGAGGAAGGCTTTGTTCCTGCCCGCCTACTGTAAAGGTCTTTGTCTGCTCCTCAACTTTGCTAATAACGGGATGGATATGAAGAGTCACCAGCCCATCTTGACTAATTTCCGGTGTGACATCTAATGCAATACCAGAGAAGAAAGGAGTCAATTCAACATCTTGCGTTTCAACACTGCTGGATGAGCCAGTAGAAGTATCGTTTGAAACATTTGTGACGAAAAACTCATCTTTACCAACTTTAATCACTGCTTTTTCATTATTAGTGGTCGCAATGTGTGGACTGGAAAGCACATTCACTTTCCCTTGCATGTTCAACAAATTAATCATGGTCGCAAACGCTGTCCCGCTGTGGATATTCAATGAAAAGATCTTTGTGAAATCAGTGTCGGACAATTTCATGTTGTCACTGAAATTTTGATTACCGATTTGCTGCAAACCAAGCACGTTCCAATTGATACCCGATTGGTATTTTGCATTTAACTGCACTTCTAGAACTTTCGCCTCAATAACAACTTGGCGCCCCATCACGTTCTGCACATTATCCAAATAATGAGCCACTTCCCGCAGTTCATCTGGATAAGCATGAACAATCACTATTCCTGCTTCGCGATTGATCACAACAGATCGACCATCTTTCGTCCCGATAATCGCATCGAGATTTGCTTTCAATTCTTTCCATAAATCCGTTTCAGACTCTGAAGCAACTTCTGCGCTAGGACGCGTTTCTGAAGTTTGAGTTCGGCTAGAAGTTGAACTAGAAGTATTCGACCCAGCAATACTAGATTTTGTCACTTCTCCTGAGCTGATACTGGTAAGCGATTTTCCTTTACGCACCAAATCTAAATAATTCACAGTAAAGACACGTGTTGTTAATTCCCTAGGCATCACCCGATAGCCATAGGACGTTACTTTAAATTCATACCCATAGACATCTCGCGCTGCTTCTAAAACTTCAGGGATCGTTACACTTTTCAAATGCAGAGAAATACTGCCTTTCACTTCAGGGCTAATCACTATATTGTATTTCGTGTCTTTCACGAGCCCCATAAAGAAATCTTTTGCGCTCACGTTATCAACAGAGATATCAAAACGTTTTTGCACTTCTTGACCGGAAGCAGAAACCGCCACATTTACATCAGGCATTAAGGCTTCATTGATAGATGAAGGAATATTTGATTGAGAGGACTGAGCACTTCGCCGATTAGAAGCAATGCTAGACCGTAATGCCTGACTGATTGCATCTTTAGAAGTTGCATAATCATGTGGAGCCGTGACTGTGCAGGCGCTTAATAAAAAAACGCTCATAACAAGAAGGCTGCGCACGAGAACATGTTTAATCATTGTTAGAATTCCCCTGATTTTCTGAGAGCTTTTTTATGGAATTAGACAAAACAGGTACCGTAAAAATTCCGGAGGCTCCTTTCAAGTAAACAGCATAAGGCTTTATATCCACAACTTTTGCCCCTAATAAACTATCGCCTATTTTTAAATGCCGACCGCCAATGACGGCAACCGCTCGACCTTTTCCAATAATAATCGAAGTCACCTGAACGCCGGACGGTAACAATTCAGAAACAGGATCAACACCAAAAGGCCGTGTTGGGTCATGCATTTTTGCAGCATAAACCGATGGCCACACAAGACACATCAAAAACAGGACAAGTATTTTATACATGCAACCAACCCTCACCCACGGTTAAGGTATGTACGCGCATCGTAATCTCCGCATAAGGATAAGTTGTAACTTGATAAGTCAACTGATCCATAAAAAAGTGCCATTTTGATTGTTCAATTTCCTTTAAATAATTCAATGTCGAAAAATAATCTCCGCGAAACTTAATCTCTATCCCATGTTGATATGCTTTAAAGTCTTCTCCAAACCCTGCCAATGTTTGTTCGGGTAATTTATGTAACGACAAAAAAGTTAACCGTCGATCGCCATCTAATAAATCTTTTAATACTTCAATCATCTTATTTGTTGGCACCAAATTTTCGCTCATTTTTGAGAGCAACTGCCTCAGCTGCTTCTGTTTTTCCTGTAAAAGTTCTTTTTGTGGAACGGATGTCGTAGAAGAAACTTGAGACAAATGTTCTTGAGATTGTTTCAATTCTTTTTGCAGCAAACTCACTTCTTGCTTCAAAGGAAGCAAGTGAGCATTGTTTGATACGCGCTGTTTTTGAAAAGGCCGCCAAATAATTAAGAACCAAAGGAAAAAAACAATCATCACCAAAACAGAAAATAAAAAAATGCGCTCTCGTAAAGTCAGATAACTAATCGTGCTTTTCAACTTAAAAAGAAGTGCCTTCATTTTCGGCCCTCTGTTTGTGTCTTATTAGTACTCAGCTCAAAACTAACAAAAGTCCGCTTTTGTTTGTCGGTCGTTTTAGCTACATGCAAAGTATTAAAAACCTCTTCTGAAAAACTCGGGGAGTTATTTAATTCTTTTATAAAGACTGGAATCATCGAAGAACGAATAGCCATGCCTTTTAAGTCAATTCTTTTCTGAATAGGCATGATATTGATAGATTCCAGCCATACACCTGCGGGCGTGTTTTCAGCCAACCCTTTCAAATATTGAGACATTAACGCCGCACTAGCATTTTGTTGCGCCTGTACTACAGCAAGCATTTGCTCAACCATTTCCAATTGAGAATTTGAATCTATTTGTGTTTTCTCATCTGCAACATATTTGTTGAGTTCCGCTTTTACAGTTACCAACTGTTTAGACATTTCCTGCTTCACCGCCTGCAATTTAGTAATGGTTTTTTTATTTGCAGAACTAATCCAAAACAAAATTCCACTAAGCAAGGTAAGCGCCAACAGAAAACCGACCAAACCAAGAAACATGACATCTACCGAAAACTTTTGTTTGGGCAATTCCTGTAATTTCGGTAATAAATTAATCGTTTGATACATGCTTACTGTTGCTCCTTCCTAAAAATTCCTCCGCAAACAGAAAAACATTTCTCTTGTTTCTCCATGGGCATTTTTTGCTGCTTATCCAAGAGATTGAGATCCATCATTTCAAAATGAAACTCTAATTCATTTGCCAAGTTCTCAAGCAGCAATTTGTTGTCTTGCGCTTTAGGAGTAAACAGAAGCTTCTCCGGTTTCAATTGTTTTAACTCTGCCTGGTAATAAGCCAAAGAACGTTTGATTTCGAGATATAAATTAGATTGATTTGCTGTATTTCTCAGTGAGTCTAACCCCGCATTCACTCGTCTTGAAAAATACACTTGCTCTTCTTTTACGAACACAATCAAACAATGCTTCTCATGCATATCCAAAACCAATGTGGTTTCCTTTGGATTACCAAACACATTCACTAAATTGCGTATAGAAAATTCACGAATATCTACAGAAACAGGATTCAAATGACACTCTTTAAGTAGTTTTGCACGTGTCACAAGAAAAGAATTTTGGGCAACCACAACAAACAGTTCATGGCTGTAATGTTTAATTTCTGGCGCCGGATAAAAAATATCAACAACAGCATCTTCTAAAGGAAACTCGATCATTTCTTTGACTTGCCAACGCATGGCTGATTTATATTCAGCTTCAGGCACATTCGGCTTCTTCAATAAAAACAGTCGATAAAAATCAGGCGGCAATACAATGTTGCAATCCATATCAAACAATGAATATTGTTCGACTAATCTGTTTAATGAATCTTTGATTTGCTTATCAATACGGTGCGGGAAAAAATCACAAAATAAGATGTTTTGTCTGGCGGATATAGGCTCGGAAGCGCATGCAATAGCGTATCCGTCGCTTCTAAACTCAATGGAACAAATCCCTTGAGCTTTCACTTTTTCCGTAAAGAAATTAAGAAAAGACATAAATTGCAGAATCCATTTAAAGAGCCAAAGTATATAGATTTTTAAACCCTGTATAAGTACTTTATCCGTATTTTTACGCTATAAAAACGTTATTAACCTTACAAAATTTTTTATGATGCATCGTCGATTTTCACAACAAGTAATTGCTTGGCACAAACAATCCGGTCGAAAAAATTTGCCTTGGCAAACGAATGTCACCCCTTATCGCGTCTGGGTATCAGAAATCATGTTGCAACAAACACAAGTTGCTACGGTGATACCTTATTACCAACGTTTTATCAGCCGTTTCCAGGATGTAAAAGCGCTTGCCGAAGCCTCTCTCGACAGCGTTTTACAGTTGTGGGCAGGCCTTGGGTTCTATGCAAGAGCAAAAAACATGCACAAATGTGCACAAATTCTTGTTACCGAACACGACACAAAATTTCCGAAAGATTTAACAACGCTTCAAAAACTACCAGGGATAGGGATCTCAACCGCTGGAGCAATTTTATCGTTTGCTTTTAAGCAACGGGGACTCATTTTAGACGGCAATATAAAACGTGTTCTGTCTCGATATTTAATGATCGAAGGCAATCTCAATGCATCAAAATCACAATCGGAATTATGGAAGCTCGTTGAAAAACTCACGCCAACACAAGATTGCGCGGCATTTAATCAAGCAATGATGGATATAGGCGCGCTCATTTGCACACCCAATACGCCTCAATGTGCGAATTGCCCATTACAAGCGGATTGCAAAGCCCACAAAGTTGGGCAAGAAACAGATTTTCCTCAGAAACAAGTGGCCAAAACAATTCCGACAAAAAAAATCTTCATGCTGATTCTCGAGAACGATGAGAAACAAATCCTACTTGACCAGCGCCCTCCCACAGGTATTTGGAACAATTTATGGTGTTTCCCAATTTGTGAAAAGGAACAAGAAATTACAACGATTTGTAAAGAAAAATACGGCTATACGCTCACGGAAATCTCACGACAAAAACCTTTCGTACACAGACTGAGTCATGTGCACCTGTTAATCACCCCCATCTACGCGAAAGCGCATGCAAGCACCGTGATGGAAGCTACTAGCAAATGGCACGATGTAGCTTATGCGTTCACTTGCGCCATACCTAAACCTGTAAAAATGATCTTAGAAAATGCTCTGAGTAAAACTTCGATAAAAAAGTAATTTCTTTTGGATTGTGTGTTTCTCCGTCATCTCCGCAAAGGCGCCCCCCCTGCTTCGTCATCCCTGTATGTGTCAACTAATTCGCTGACAGATTTTCTTTAAATTCTTTGGGAGTTTTCCCTCCAATTCCTTGGTGAGGTCGGTGCTCGTTGTAGTAAATTAAATATTTGATTAACTCTTCTT
>JAHJDF010000039.1 GCA_018812595.1 Gammaproteobacteria bacterium | reverse complement strand
TGACGATTGATTTTCGCGGGGATGACGATTGATTTTCGCGGGGATGACGATTGATTTTCGCGGGGATGACGATTGATTTTCGCGGGGATGACGATGGAGGACAAACGTAGAGACGCGATTTATCGCGTCTCAGATTAAAAATTAAGAGAAACCATTAAATGGAACCATTACTAGCCACTGAAATAAAAAACACGATTAGTCCGGAACATCTTGCTGTCATTCGTTCTCTTGAGATCTTCGACTGCATTGATTCGACCAACACGTATTTGTTGCAACATCCCGAAAAACCCAGCGTAGCTATCTGCTTAGCAGAACAGCAAACAAAGGGACACGGTCAACGAGGTCGCGCGTGGGTTTCTCCAAAGTCTGGAAATATCTATCTCTCTTTGTCGTGGCCGATGCAGAAAAATCTCTCGCACTTCACAGCATTGAGTTTAATGACGGCTCTAGGCGTTCTGCACGGATTCAATGCGTATGGAATCCATGCTTCGTTTCAATTGAAATGGCCCAACGACATTTTGTATGACGGACGCAAAGTCGTCGGCATCTTGTTGGAATCCGTCAACAAACAGACGGTCGTCGTTGGCATAGGCATCAACGTCAACATGCCCAAGCAATACAATGCTTCGATCCACAAAAACATTTCGGATCTGGAAACCATCACCGGAGAAACCACCGCAAGAAATCGATTGGTCGGACATGTCATCAACGAAGTGATAGCAATGTTAAAGGCGTACGAAACAGAAGGTTTTCAACCTTACTTACAGGAATGGCATCAACACGATTATTTATTGAAGAAGCAAATACACCTCACATCCAGCACGCTAGATATCATAGGCACCGCCCAAGGCATCAACGAACAAGGAAAGTTATTGATAAAAGACGAAAACGGAAAGAATCATGCCTTCTCATCGGGGAGTGTGAAAACACTGTAATCAAGGGAAAAAACATTATGTCTCTACAATTAAATAGGGATCAACAGATAGAACTCACAGTACGAGACGGGAAATTGGTGTGCAAAAACATCAAGCAATACGGTGTGAAGATGATGATAAAATGAGTACGGCAGTAAAGTTTTTTACTGACACACATTATGATGGCAATGAATGCCTGATCCGGGATTTCCAGATAGATGTCCGTGAACTATTGTCCCATCACGTCTTGTATAGGTTCTCACCCAATGGGTTCCGCTCCTTAAGCGATATCTTGAATAAGTACGGCTATGAATGTGATAAGACGGTGCGCGATAGCGCATCCTGTAACTGCGAGCATGGCTATGAAAAGAATAACCACGAGCAAAGGACAACGTTGAGAAAACAAGACCTAAAGATAAAACGAAAACAGCAAGTACTTTCACTGCATACTGATTTTTCAAAAAAGACTTAACCATCACAGAACCTCCTGTTCTTGATCGCAATATAACCGCATAAATGGCCAGATGTTCACCGCCTATGCTGATAAGGAATAATCCTTAAAGGAGCATATGACTCCACATGTAAAAAACCACAGCCTTCACCATGTCTACAACCAGATGGCGTAGAGAAAAAACGACAACTTTGCAGATGACGCTTTTGCTTCGGTGCCCGCTCAAGTTCATTGGTATAACCAATTTCTCTACTGTTACTCAATAACTGTTGGCGTGCCGCATTTTCAGGATCATGTCGCTTAACGCACATGCGTAATACTTGTAGCAATTCAGCATGATTATTAGCCTCATAAAGAGATCTTCCAGAAAAAGAGGTACTACCACTTTGTTTGAAACGCCACTTATAATTTTCAAGAATTGTTCCGGATGCGAAATTTTTTGTTGCATCCCAATTCGCTTGTTGAACCACACGATATAATAATTGCTGAAATGTTCTTCTCTGGTCATCAATCTCACCAGAAGATGGCAATAGTTCCTGAATTTTATTAAAGAATGCATCTTCTGAATTAATACCCCACCTGGATAAAGTGAAATGAACGTTCAGTACAAATGGTTTAGTAGGAGAAAGCCACTCAGGCCTTTTATACTGATATCTGCTTTTAGTCTCGCTAATATCAAATTCATTACCACGGCAAAATTTCAATTCAAGATTAAACGGATCCCTATCCCATTCACTACTATCTTTGTCACATTGCGCTATAAAAACGACCTCATGCAAATCATCTGTCTGAGCAAGTTTTTCTTGTAATGCAGCATTAGGAGCTCCGGTATATGAATAGGTTGTTTTACCCTGTTTATCAGAGGAACGAACACGCACATCCTCCATATCAAAATCCAAATAACTCCGTGGAAAGTCAGCATCTAATTTAAAAGATTCTTTTGCATTCTTTTTTCTTCCAAAAAAATCAATCGCAAAAGGTTCAGTGATAGGAATCCCTACGTTATAACGTAATAGTGCTCCTCCAGGCTTAACTTCAGAGTATGAATCCTCAGACGGGTTGTTCGTATCAATAAAACCTATTATTTCCCAAGACTTACGATCAGACGGTGGGCCACTTACAATCAATCTCATATAACTACCTCTAAATGACATCCGTCATAATTTTTTCTAAGACATAGCGCTCGGAATTAAGCACAAACCAACATGAGTCGCCGTCAAATCAAGACAAAAGACTAAGTAACTTTAGTAGACAATCTTGAAACGGCATTAAAACAATACTTTCTATAAATTCTTTACCTGCCTCCGTAAATAGCATGCCATTTTGCTTCCGGATAATCCGTTCTATCTGCCAACGTGAAATTGAAAACACCAAAATACAATGTTTTTTAGCATTTTGAGGGTCAAATGATGAATGGTATGTTTCTCCGTCATTCCCGCGGAAGCGGGAATCCAGGAGATATATCAATTCTGGATCCTTAGCTTCCGCGGGAATGACTAATTTCGAATTAGCAACTCAATCAGCAAATGCTTTCGATTCGATTTTTCTTAAACAAACCAAATGATCTCTGTATGAATCAGCTTTCAAAATAAAACTGAATTTATTAAGCGCTAGACACAAATCAAAATCTTCTGCTGGATGAGAATCTCGCTCTGGATCGAAAAAATGCTTCGCAAATCCCTCGCGCTTCAAGTGATCAACAATGTCATTAAAATCTTGCGAATGTCCTGTTAAAGCATCTTTTATATAGTGCGCACAAACCGCATCTTCGTCCAAAACAGGTTCATCTGCTTTTCTTGTGCAAACCAAAGACACATCCTGAGAATTTCGAAATCTAATATAGCTAATAACCGCTTCTACATTTACGAAACTGCCCGTCACAATTTCTTCAGCGTTAATCGCATTGGCTATTCCTTGTGTTCCAGCACTCGTTGTATGAACAATTGTTTTGCCCGTGAAATCAAAATCTTTAATTCGAAACGGTGAATTTCCAAACTCGAACCCCGGTTGAATCCAACCATGGCGTTCGCCCATCAAAATAAAATTCGGATTTTCCTTTTTGATTTGATACGCAAGCTCGATATTCCCAACAGGAATTATTTGCTCCGCACCCCTGTTAAAAACATAACAAGCCGTAGAAAAAGCACGAAAAACATCGATCACAACAACCAATCCCGTTGCTTTTTTTGCCCCCTCAATGCCTCGCAATATTTTGATATTCATAATAAAAACCTATTTTTCAGAAATGTTGCACTTAAACAAATCCGTCCTTAACCAAACATCCTTAACTCTAAAATGCCATGCTTTTTAGAGTTTCAGGTTCTAAAAAGCAAAGCATTGCAACGAAGAGTGAGGGAAAAAGATGGTGCCCGGGGCCGGAATCGAACCGGCATGGGAGTTTAATCCCGAGGGATTTTAAGTCCCTTGCGTCTACCTATTTCGCCACCCGGGCTAAAGGGAGGCTTTCAAAAGGCTGGGGTCGGAATCGAACCGGCGTCCGCGGCTTTGCAGGCCGCTGCATGGCCACTCTGCCACCCAGCCAAAACTGAAAAAAAAGACGTAGAACAAAGTTCTGCGTCTCTCAAATCTGGAGCGGGAAACGAGGCTCGAACTCGCGACCTCAACCTTGGCAAGGTTGCGCTCTACCAACTGAGCTATTCCCGCAGACCGGCGCGCATTCTATTCAACACCCCCTTGGAGTCAAGGCGCCTCTAATGCCCAAAGACTTTGATTAATTTCAAATTCAGAATGAATCACCGCTTCGAAACGTAGCAACATATCGTCATCCCCGTAAAAGCTAAGGATCCATGTCTCCGTCATCCTCGCGAAAGCTAAGGATCCAGAATTGACATATGTTTTTTCTGGATCCTTAGCTTTCGCGGGGATGACAGAATGAACGCGGGGATGACGATTTATTATCTACGCAGATAAAACGAACGGCTCTTGAATCAATCCACTCTGAAGTGCAAATCGGGCCATGCGGCTTTCAAATACATGATCATCGTCCATAACGTCAAAATGGCCGCGATGTACAACGACACATAACCGACGAACATTAGAAAACCAGGCCTAAATGGATTGCACGCTAACAACGCAATGATCGAAATAATCTGCATTGTTGTCTTAACCTTCCCGACATAACTCACCGCAACACTGGCGCGCTTACCAAGCTCAGCCATCCATTCTCTTAACGCGGAAATCGCAATCTCTCGACCAATAATGACAGCTGCGGGTAAAGCAATGTAAGGAAGGTGTGGATCACTCACTAACACAACGAGTGCAACAGCAACCACTAACTTATCTGCCACAGGATCCAAAAACGCACCGAACGCTGTGGTTTGCCCGAGCTTGCGCGCCAAATACCCATCGAGCCAATCGGTAATACCAGCAAACGCAAAAATCACCGCAGCCCCAATACCGCTCCAAAGAAATGGCAAATAGTACACAAGCACAAAAAACGGGATCAAAAACAATCGAATCAATGTTAAGAGCATCGGAATTTTCATGACGGGTTCCATCAAAAAACAACAAGCAAAATGATCATAACAAAACTAATTTTGATTGAAATCATTCAACCCTTCTAATGTAGGAGACCAGTGTCATCTTCCGCTCTCCGCTCCGTCATCGCCGCGTTCATTCTGTCATCCCTGTATGTGTTAGGTAATTCGTTGACAGGAACACTGAGGCGGGAAATCAAACAACTCTTGTTCCAAAGGGACAAAACAAGATAGCCCAGGGTAACCCCTTCAAAACCTTTGGTTTTGAAGGGGTTACCCTGGGTTAAGAG
>JAHJDF010000117.1 GCA_018812595.1 Gammaproteobacteria bacterium | reverse complement strand
TATCTCTTCCAACTGCTTACGCTCATCATCCGTGAGCCGAACAATATACTTTTTCTTCATGCCGATCCTCCTTTTTAAAAGCTCCTCTATTATATATATCGGCATTTTTGTCAAATAACTAAAATTAAATGAAATAAAGCACTACTGTCCAAAAGGACTTCTGTCCCCAAAAGGGAAAAAGTCATCTTGTCACGGCGAGTCGTAACAATCTTGCTATTTAAAATAATTTTTCTTTGCAAGATACTCATCCTGATTTTTTACATACCAGTTCCATGTTTCTTTTAGCCCATCTAATAGTGTAGTTGTTGGATTATAATGAATCAATCTTTTGGCCAGAGATATATCCATCACCCTTTTTGGAAATCCTGAAGGTTTTGTAATATCAAATTTGTAATTAAAGTCAAGGAAACTATGTAAGGTCTCCACCAACTCTTTAATCGGATAACCCTTTCCACTGCCTAAATTTACAAAACTTGATTTCGTCCCATAATAAAGAGCTAAAATTACCCCTTCGGCAACATCTCTACTATAAGCAAAATCTCTGATAGCAGTACCATCTCCCCAAATCACAACTGGATCTTCTTTGTGATATATTCTGTGCATTAAGGAGGGAATTACCATAGCATTGTTTGGGTCAAAATTATCCCCTGGTCCGTATACATTACAAGGTCTAACAATAGAAAAATTGTCGAGATTGTATTGAACCTTATAAGCGTAAATTTGAAGTTCAGCCATTCTCTTTGCCCAACCTGCAAAATCCATAGGTATGCTATCCAATTTATAATCTGATTCTCTGAAAATTTCTGCATCTGAATAGACACCAATTGAACTTGTATAAACAGTCTTTTTTACCCTATTTATTCTACATGCCTCCAAGATATTTGTATTCATCATTAATATTGGCACAAAATGACTAGCGAGTTTCTTCTCAGTAACAGAAGCAGAGCCTTTTATCCCTGCTAAGTGAAAAACAAAATCCATATCATTTGCGATCTCTTGGCAAAAGACAAAATTCGTCAGATCGCCGTACACGTGCTCTGTATCCGGATGTACCGTGATTTTGTCAAGGGACACGATTTTGACATTTGCCCCAACATTGCACAACAGGCCTGTAACCTGACGGCCTATCAAACCGGTTCCCCCAGTCACCAGTACATTCTTTTTATCAAAACTCTTTAATATCTTATCCTGGATCACACATACCTCCCATCCACTCTATAGTATCTTCCAAATCACCAAAGAATATCCTTCATGGAAAATATTTCCGCATAGGATTCTCTGAATTTTAAGAATTTCTATTTTGTTGCTCTTTTCAAGGGTTTTGAGTGCACCTAAATAGCCGTTCAGATAGTTTCTTTTTTGATGGTATCTAATTGCCAGATAGTCCAAAAGATTGGATTCATCATAAAGTTCAATAAAGGGTTCGGAATTAATCACCAAAGCTGGTCGTTTTTCAAGAATGAAGTCTAAAAAAGGTTGGAAATCTCCTCCTAATTGCTCCATTGAATTGAGCGTAATAAAAACCGAGTTATCCGGTACCTCTAAATCATAATCCGGGTCAAAATAGTCAAACTTTCGGCCGGTTAAGTTAAACTTGTATATCGAAGCAATGGTATCCACCAGTTTTATCGAGCTCTCTGCCCAGTCAAGACCCAAAAGTCTTTTTTCAGGAAACAACTGGGCCATGATAACCAAATTATATCCGGTCCCACAGCCAAATTCGTATATGCAGTCATAGGGTTTGAACCATGTTTTGAAAAGGTAATGCCTGTAAACATTGTAAAAATGGACTTCAAAATGTTTATCCAGCGGACGGATATAGCGGGAAAAGAGCCTTCTGACACCAAATTTATACATATATTGGGGGACAAGAGTTCTTAAATCATAATTACTTTCCACAAATGCTGTTAGGTTGTCGTTCCATCCACTTATCCAGTCGCTTTCCCGTTTTTTTCCTGAAACCGACAATGTTTCGCCATCAATGGTCCGGATAACATCCAGTAAGATTTTTTCAAATTCAGACGGCTCTAAGACCATATAACGAAAATTATACGATTTAATCAGGTCGCCGCACATCTGTTCAACATCTTTTTCGCTCGTTCCAAATAGTTTAGCAAGTTCCGATGTGTCTAATATGCTGGTCATAACGATTCTCCTTTTTGCTTAATAGAGTTGGATAAAATCAATGTTGTTGTTCCCCTTATTTTTATCAATAAATTTTTTGGCATATAGATACATCCTTTCCTGATCCTTTGAACACCTTGAAATCAGTGCCTCTGTATCCTTTTCGATCTCCTTTTTACTCAATAATGATAGGTGTTCGGTCAAATGGATCAGATGAGTTTTTTCGCTTTTATCCTTAATAAATTTATGAATCAGTTCGCAAGTAAAATCAAAGTATTTCAACAACATAGTAGCCAGAATCAAGACTTTTATAGATCTTTCGGAAAACTGAAGATATTTTGCCATTGGAGATAAGGGGTCTTTTATATATAATGCATCTGCCCATGTAATGCGTTCCTCGGTTTCAAAGACCTTTCGGTCCATCTGTTTGCTGGAAATATAATTGGGATAAAGGCCGTATAATGTAAATCCTTTTTGCCGTAAAAGCTGGTCGATATCTGAAAAGAGCTTCTGATTTTCATAAACCTGAAAAAATTCCACCTCGCACCAGAGAACCATGCACTGATTTTCAAGAACCTTTGAAGCCCCTTGCAGAATTGGGTATTCTGCGCCCTGGCAGTCCAGCTTGATGATCTCTGCCAAGTTGGGATACAACCTGCCTGCATTTTCTGCAATCTCATCCAGGGTCTGAGTTCTTACTGTCCGGGTCTTCTCAACGGTAAACCCCTTCACGCTATACCTTCTGGCAAAGTCTTTGTCAGGTTTGAGTAATGAAGAATTGACTTCACTTTTTGTGATATAAAACTTGGCTTCCGATGCCATATTGCTAATGGCCGTATTATATACAATGAGCCTGGAAAAATCGGTAGGTTTGGTGACATGGCAGACCTCTTTCCTTGCCTGTTCATTGGGTTCAAAGCACAAGCAATTTACCAGAGATGCCACAGGCAAAATAAACGGATGAACCCCTCCGAGAGATCCTACATCCACAAACCCGATGGGACGGTTTCTAAATTCTTTATACAACCCTGTTTGCAGAAAAATTTCGTTTTCAGCAATACTGTTTAATAAATTCATGGAAAGTCTGTCTAAAAACAATTATTGATAGATTCCTTGTACCATTCAACTGTATCTTTTAATCCTTCTTCTAAAGATACCACAGGTTCAAAATTTAATATTTTTTTAGCTTTTGTAGTATCTACAGCTCTATATGGTATTGTTGTCGGTTTTGTAGAATCAAAAATGACCTCTGCTTTTTCATTTCCGGCAACTTTTAATATTGTTAAAACAATTTCTTTTACTGTTACTACTTTACCATATCCAATGTTAACAGGATCACAGTTAGCACACTTTTCAAGCATCAATAAGCAACCCCGAGCTAAATCTGTAATATGAAGAAAATCTCTAACTTCATTTCCAGTACCCCAAACAACATATGGATTTTCTTTTTCAACTGCTCTTCTGATTAATGCTGGAACTACATGGCTTGCTTTAGGATCAAAGTTATCCCATCTTCCATATACTGCTGTTGGACGAACAATAGCAACTTTAACTTTGGACTTAGATCCAACATATTCTCCAAGACGTTCCAGATATCTTCTCATCCAGCCATAACCAAAATATGTCGGATGGGTCGGACCTGTCCACATTTCTTCTTCTTTTATTGGATAATTAGCTTCAGGATATCCTGTACTGCTGCTAAAAATAAGAATTCTATCAGTATTGGTTGCCCATGCAGCTTGAAGTATTTGTGCCGTTAATATAAGGTTAGTTGTTATCGCAGCCATTGGATTGCTTGTCGTTACTCCTGCTGCTGAGACAGCACCCGCAGCATGAAAGATATAATCAACGCCTTTAACAGCTTCTAAACAGTCTTCCTGCTTTGTTAAATCTGCCTTGATAGTCTCAATCCGTTCGTCTTTAATTATCAAAGGGCGATTGTGTATAGGCACACGGACTTTTGCCTCATGCCTTAAAAGTTCTTGAACAATATGAGTCCCTACAAATCCAGTTCCTCCAGTAACCAAGACAACCTTTCTTTTATAAAACATTCTGCTTTTCACAAATTTACGGTTCTTGTAATTTTTGACTGACTATTTCTCTGATTGACTCCACATCCAGTCCTATCTTTTTTCTGATGTCACTTAATGTTCCATACCAACTACAAAATTCATCTGGCAGACCATGATAAGATATAGACAGATTAGGCACTTCACAAATTGCCTCATATAAACCAAAGGCATCATGAATGACCAAAATCTGCGTCTCTTTGAACTTAGAGATTATCTCTTTGTCAATCGGTTTAATGGTATGAAAATATACTATATTTACATCTAAATCCCCACAGGCTTCTACGACATTACCAAGTATTGGGCCAGCAGTCATCACCGTCACCTCAGAACCAGAATCCTTTAGAATAACCCCTTTACCAAATTCAACCGGGATATCAATATTATGCGGGTGGTCCGATAGTCTGAAATAAGTTGTTTTG
>JAHJDF010000038.1 GCA_018812595.1 Gammaproteobacteria bacterium | reverse complement strand
TCCAGGAGATATATCAATTCTGGATCCCCGCTTTCGCGGGGATGACGAGGGACTGCGGGAATGGCGACAAAATACTTTCGCGGGGATGACGAGGGACTGCGGGAATGGCGACAAAATACTTTCGCGGGGATGACGAGGGACTGCGGGGATGGCGACAAAATACTTTCGCGGGGATGACGATACGGTTGTTATGTATTCAAGAGATCTCGTTCATTCATTTCTAACAGAAAGCCTCAAGATAAATAGCAAGAAGAAGGCTATAAAAATCCCTCCAACCCAATTAAAGGCTTTTGATGAATAATCGCAGGTATTGAAAAGAAACATCATGAACAATGGGCCTATGATAGTTCCGAGCGTTTGGAAGAAATTAAAAATAGACATAGCCACGTTTTTTCCAATCACTCTCGTAACCGCATTTTTCGACACGGCTGATAAACCTGTAGAAAGCAAAAATCCTCGAAACATGCCGGATAACAGAAGACCGAGCATCAAAATTAGAAGACCCATCATAGAAATCGACTGATTGTGATTGCCAAAATGCGCGAGCACAAAAAAGCTTATTCCAAGCCCTAAAAGACCTAACGATAAAAACAAGCTATCTGCTTTCCATTCGTCTGCTTTGCGCGAGATTGTTTTGTTCGTGATAAAAAAACCGATCGTGAAGAGCACTAAAATTTGTCCGATTTGATCGCGAGGCACATGGTGCTTCCATAAAATGAGAGGCATCCCAAATAAAATAACCCCATCGTTCAATATCCCTAGCGTTAACCCAATGAGTATTGTGATTTTTGAGAATTGCATGTTGCGGAATGCGCGAGGCAGCGCTTTGAGCACAAAGATAAAATTAAAGGGTTTTTTCGTTGTTAATCTATGTTTGCCGTGCTGATTAGCCGAAAGATTAGGCACGCAGAAGAAAACGTACAGAGTGGCGACCAACACAGCGGCGCCTGCCACAAGAAAAACCCCTCTTTCTCCAGTGTACAGAGAGAGCGAGCCCCCTAACGCAATGCCCGCAAGCATGGCTCCTTTCAGCGAGTTGTAATACAGCGAGAAAGCTGTGGAGCGTTCTTTTTCAGAAGAGAGCTGCAAAATATATGCATGTTCTGAGGCGCTGGAAATCGGGACTAATAAGCCAAATAAAATTTGAATGACGACGATTTGCCAAAAGTGTGTGGAGAGGCCAAATGTCACTAGCAGCAGCGCTTCTGTGAAGGTCGTGACCATTAAAATGCGTTTAATGTTTTTCACTTCGACCAAATAACCGCCGGGCACGATCATCAAGATGACGGTCAGTTGGTACATCACATAAAGAATAGAGGTGGCGCTTTCCGGCCAACCGGAGTGAATAGTAATGTGCATGAGGTATTGCGGAAAAAATGAGACATACAAGCTGATTGCGAAAATTTTAAGGAACACGAGGGGGCGTATGGTTTCGACGAGGAAGAGATTGTTTCTATATTGTTTTTGAGTCCGATGTGCTTGGAACAAATTCCAGCCCGTTTTTGCGCATAAAAAAAGGGCTAACCCTGTGACGACCACAGAGATCCATTGGTTGAGGAGCACGTGAGCCATCATGAGGCACGTTGCTTAGCGAAATATCGCGAGAGTAGCCAGGTGATGCTCATAGCAAACACGATGATAAGACCGATGTTGGTGAAGTGGTGATCTATGCTGTTGAGGTACGTGTTGAAGTGCCAGTGCTTATCTTGAGCGAGCAAAGCCAGGAGTTCATATCCACCGATGAAAAGGGCTGTGGTGAAAGAAATGCCGGTTATGACGAGGTTATACAGTGTTTTTCGGAAGGGATTCACGCAGGCCCATTGGCAAGCACCCAGCATGCATAAACCGCCTGTCGTGTCGATCAGACACATACCCGCAGTGAACAACATCGGAAAGACCAGGATGACCCAAAGCGAGAGGGCGTGGGTTGCTTGATAAGCCGAGATGCCTAACAAAGCGACTTCTGTAGCTGTATCAAACCCAAGGCCGAATAAAAACCCGATGGGTAACATGTGCCAGCTTTTATTAACGACCTTAAACAAGGGGCTAAACAAACGGCTAAGAAATCCCCTAGATGGATTCGTAGCAACAGTGTCGTCATTCCAGCTATCCAGCCCAACGTCATTCCCGCGAAAGCGGGAATCCAGAATGTATTTAACAACGGGATCCCCACTTTCTTGGGGATGACGAGAGAACTCTGTAGAGACGCGATTCATCGCGTCTCTACGCATATTCCGTATCACTTCGAAAAAAGCAATTCCATTGATCAGCGCAAAAACCAACAAAAAAAGGCCTGAAAAGAGGCTTCCAAACAGATTACCAAAGCGACTTAACGTAGCGAAAGAATGATGAAAAGAATGAGCGGTGAGCACGATAGTCAAGGTCAATAAGAGAACGACCGTGGAATGTCCTAGTGAAAAATAGAAACCGATGGTGGTTGGTTGATAATGTTTTTGTACTAGTTTTCGAGTGACGTTATCGATAGCTGTGATGTGATCCGCATCAAGCCCGTGCTTTAAACCAAAGCCATACGCCAAAAAACACAAACTAAGAGAGATAGGGAAACGATGATAAGCGACCCAAGCGATCATCCACACCAGCAAGTTGACCAGAATGACAAAGCCGTAAAGCATTTTTGTTCGTGTCAAAAGACTGCGATTTAACATCGAGAAAATGACCCATAGAAAAAGTCGCGCAGTATACAGAGAATAGATATTTCGTCGATTTTCCCCTTAAGCCTCCCTTAAGTTTCATCTGCTAACTTATTAACTGTAATAACAATAAAGAGGCCAGAGAGCCGGAAAAATAATGATAATAATAAAAGAGCAGCGGTTAGCATTAACCATAGAACAAAAAGAAGCTTTGAAAGAAGTCGGTTTTTCTGTTGCAGACGAAGAAAAACGGTTTCGAACAGCATTCGATAAACAGAAATTGGCGATTCAAGGTGAATTGTTAACGCAACAACAAGAACACTGGTGCGAACTTGCAAAGGATTTAATTGCTGCAGAGAGGGATATCGAGAAAAAAGCAAAAATATTATTGTTTTATAAAAGCAATCTAGAACGTCAGATTAAAAAAGTGAACGAATTGGCTGAAGAAAATCAGAATCAAGATATGTTGAAAAGCAACTTAATCGAGTTTTATGAAGAGCAACTAGCCGTAACAAAATCAGCTATATATAAAGTGAAATTAGATGCTGCTGTAAGATATTTATATAAAGTTACAGGCGGTAAAGAAAATTACTTGGGGCAGTATGGAAAGTATGTGAAGTCTTATGGCCCTGGTATGAAAGCTTATGTTGATAGCTTAAACAAGGAATTGCGTAAAAAACCGAAAGGTTTCAATTTTCTGTTTTTTCACAGCAATAAACGAAAAGCATATCTGGCGCTTAAAAAACAATATTTTGAAGCTCTATGTATGCTATATATTGAGAAGTTTTATTGTGACAGTTGTGATATCTCTAGGCTGTTTGCAGACGATCTTTTGCTCAATAAAAAACCTCGGATTAAGTGTGGGCAGAGGATAGAAGACTTTGACAATGGATTGGTTGATTATCGATTAATAATTAACGGAACTCGAAGAGGGTTGAATGCGTCAAAAGAGAAATACTTAGTGAATACTAGCAATATGATGAATGCTTTAGGGGGTGGAGCACCGACTCAACAAAGAAAGGAGTGCACGCCACAAGAAACATGCCAAAAACGAAGGCCTAGTCGAAGGCATAGTATTTCTGCATTTTTTGGAAAAAAGGCGCGAGACATCTTTATTTCTCTGGATCCCCGCTTTCGCGGGGATGACAGGGCGTACCTGGATCCTTGGGAGTGTTCGACCAACTGTGTCACCGGTAATCACAACTCGACCTTAATTCGACCTTCGAAATAAATATCGAGCTGCGAAATCGTTAATGCCCAATGGCTCAGCGACATGTTCC